>JAITFB010000097.1 GCA_031281695.1 Candidatus Servula neotermitis | reverse complement strand
TTTACCAGCGGTAGTTGGCGAACGCGCGGTTGGCTTCGGCCATTTTATGAGTGTCTTCGCGTTTTTTAACAGCTCCACCCAAACCGTTTGATGCATCCAAAATTTCGTTGGTCAAACGTTCTTGCATAGTTTTTTCGCGCCGACTAGCAGCGTAATTCGTTAACCAACGTAAAGCTAGAGTCGTCGCTCTACGAGGTTTTACTTCATGAGGAACTTGATAAGTAGCACCTCCCATTCGACGGGATTTGACTTCCATCGTTGGTCTAATGTTGTCCAATGCTCGTTTTAATACGTCAATTGCATCTTGTTTAGATTTTTGATTGACTTTGTCCAAAGCGCCATAAACAATCGTTTCGGCGACTGTTTTTTTACCATCAGTTAATATTTGATTAATTAGTTGGGTGACAACTCTTTGGTTGTAAACAGGATCGGGGATAATCGGTCGAGGGGTGCTGGGTCCTTTTCTAGCCACAATTAATTACCTCCATCATTTGTCTTTTTTAGTTCCGTATTTGCTACGACCTTGTTTGCGGTCTTTTACGCCCTGCGTATCTAAGACGCCTCGGACTACTTTATAGCGTACTCCTGGCAAGTCTTTCACTCGTCCGCCGCGAATAGTTACAATTGAATGCTCTTGTAAATTATGACCTTCGCCCGGAATATAGGCGATTACTTCGGTTCCGGTCGATAAACGTACCCGGCAAACTTTACGCATCGCTGAATTGGGTTTCTTTGGGGTTGTAGTATAAACTCGCGTACACACCCCTCGTTTTTGTGGACATCTTTGCAACGCCGGGCTCTTGGTTTTTGAGCGCTGGTTTGCTCGTCCTTTCCGTACTAACTGTTGAATTGTAGGCATACCAAGTTAGATTACTAACTTAGTAAAAAATTACCAAACTCAAGTTCATGGTTCTCCTGAAGTTAGAAGCTAGCTGTATGATTATGATTTTTGGCGTTGGAGCCCACGTTTTTTTATTGAAAGGGGCTGGATTGGTGATAAAATTTTAGACTGGTTGACCGTCTTCCCATTTTCCATCGATGATTTCGCCGTTTTTAAAGGTTAATTTACCTTTTCCTGAGCGCATGCCTTCTTTGAACTCTCCCTCGTATTTCCAGCCACTTTTATCAATATAAGTTCCGTTTCCATCGGCTAAAAAATTTTTGAAGTCCCCTTGATAGGTCGATCCATCTTTAAAGATCATTTTACCTTTACCATTAGGAACACCCATTTTCCAGTCGCCAGAATAAAGCCAAAGTTCAGCACTTTTAAAATCACCTTGCGCATCAGGAAATCCTTCATGAAAAGACCCGGAATATTCACTCCCTTTTGAATCGGATAATGTTCCGTAAACAGCGTTTCCTTTAACAAAGCTACCTTTAAAACTCCATCCGGAAGTAGGATTAGAAATATAACCTTCGCCATTGAATATTCCAAACGAAAAGTCTCCTTGATAGATCGTTCCATCGTTGAAAGTAAGTTCTCCGTAACCAGAAAATTCCCCATCTAGAACATTGCCTGAATAAATTGACCCATCAACTTGAGTTTGAGTGAGGTCGTATCCAGTGCGGAGCCAAGGCAACCATTGAAACGCGAATAAGAAAGCTACGACCGTTCCGAGCAGGACTAAAGTAATTCCCAGATTGAATTTGTTAATAGCGTTCACTGACGACTTGGGAGAGACGGTTGTGGGTTGCGGTTGATGAGAAGATGGATTGGAGTTTGTTTCGCTCGAAGGCGTAAAAGAATATTCACGAGGGAGGTTCGATTCGGAATTCGAACGTAAATATTTAGACTCGTCGGAAGATTCTCTCACGATAATAGTTTAACTCGTTGATTGATTCAACAATATCATCCATAGCGCGATGGCTTTGGTTTTTGTGAAATAATTTAGCTATTTCAGGATACCAAGCTTGAGCGATAATTTTAATTGTTGAAACGTCAAGCAAACGATAATGCAAGAATTTTGCTAGCGCAGGCATTTGTTGATCGATAAACTTTTTGTCTGAATGAATCGAGTTTCCGGCCAAAATCATTGTTTGCGCTTTGGTTTCGAAACTTGCTAAATATTTTAGAATTTTATTTTCAGCTTCAGATAAAGTTACCCCATTAGATAGAGCAGTTAATAATCCATTAGCTTCATGCATTACTCTAACTTCAGTTGACATTTCAGCTAAAGCATGGGCGCTAGGCTTGATGACCTGAGTAAAACCGGTATCAACAATTTCTAAATTCCAATTCGTCAACACAATAGCAATTTCTATCAGCTCATCTTGATTAATATTCAGACCTGTCATCTCGCAATCACACCACAATATGTAAGGACTATATTTGAAATTCATGTTTTACCGACCTTTCTTTATTTCTTGTTTAATTTCTTCTAAAAGTTGAACGGTTTCGGCTGGATAATCAGGGACACTTTCGTCGTTATTCACATATTTATGTAATTTATTCAGTGGTAAAATAAAGAAAAAGTAAATTACAGCCGAGACTAAAATCAAATTAATCATAGCACTTAACACTAGGCCGAATGAAAATGTCACAGTACCCATATTAAATTTCCAAACATCTGAAAAATCGTCTACGTTCACTAATAACGCAATCAACGGGTTGATTACTCCTTGAACAATTGCGTTGACTAAAGCTGTGACCGCCCCGCCAATTACCACTCCGACTGCTAACTCAAAACTGGAGCCGTGGGTTATGAACTCTTTGAAACCCTTTAAAGCTCGTTCAGTTTTGCGGACGCCTGATAAGGATTTTTGAGCAACTTTTTTGGTTGATACTTTCGTTGCGCGTCCGACCTTTTTTACGACTGCTTTGGCTTTGTCACGCTTTCCCATGATTTTAGTTTAACCCTCTTAACTAAGCAATTCATGCTCATAAAGGAAAAATAAATTACTAATGGTAATTAAGAGGAAATCGATTGTAAATATGTGTGTATTTGACCGGAGTTATTTTTATTATGAACTTCCGCTTTCTTTGACAAAGGTCTGGAATATTGCGGATTCATCAGCAATGTTTTGCGTAGCAAAATTATTATTGACTCGCTAGAAATTCTAACAACAATTGCCGTTGTAAGTCAAACATAATTTTTCGTTGTTCAGCGTTTTGATGATCGTAGCCTAGAATATGTAAAACGCTATGAACAGTTAATAGTAAAAGTTCATCTTCTAAACTGTGCCCTTGCTCATCGGCTTGGATTTGGGCATAAGCTGGGCAAAGCACAATGTCGCCTAAAACTGGATGCTCCAATGTAGATAGATCAAAACCTGGACGGATTTCGTCAATCGGAAATGACATTACATCGGTCGGACCTGGTTCATTGAGCCATCGCTCATGCAATTCCGTGATAGTTTCAAGATCTACCACGCTAATTGCGCATTCTGCTCGAACATCAACTTGTTGTCTGGTTAATACAAATTCTACTAAATCATTAAATTCTTTGCCATTAAGATCGTAATCTGTTTCGTTATAAAATTCCACCACTAGTCGTTATTCAGGTAGAGTTTCGCCACCAACAACGTGGGCATGAACGTGAAAAACGCTTTGACCTACAGTGCTTCCAGTATTAAAAATTAGCCGATAATCACCGTTAGCGAATTGATTCGCTAAATTTTGTGAAACTGAAACTAAACGTTGTAAAGTTTTAGGGTTTTCAGCAGCTAAAATACTCACATTTGCTTGATGATTCTTCGGAACCACTAAAATGTGCATTTTGGCTGTGGGATTTAGATCAGGGAATGCCACTAGCAACTCATCTTGATACAATATATTACTTGGAATATCGCCAACAATGATTTTGCAGAATATACAATCATTCATTCAACCAGTTTAGCTCGTTTCGCTCGCAAGTGCTAGTAGCCAGTTGCTGTAGGTAGTTCTGAATATGTGTCAGCGAATCCGTTTGCGCTCAAACGGCGCAAATTCATAGTTGACATTGAATAGCGGATACATCAATGCCACACTTACAAACGTGGGGTAATTTTACATTTTTAGGCAACACCTCCCGCACTGACACTGTCATCATTTTTTGTTTTAAGTTTTAGTAACTGACATCTGTTGTCTGATAACGGAAACAGATAACTAGCCTAACTCGTCGATACGGCGTTGGTGACGTTCGCCTTGTGAAAAATCTGTTGTGAAAAAAATGCGTACAATGTCGGCGGCGACCTCAGTGCCAAGCGTCCGTCCGCCCAAAGCCAAAACGTTAGCATCATTATGCTCACGAGATAAATGCGCTTCGGTGGTGTTTGAACAATTGGCGGCTCGAATTCCTTTGACTCGATTCGCGGCAATCGCGATTCCAATTCCGCTGCCGCATACAATCAGTCCTCGATCGTATTCTTGAGAAGCAACTTTTTCGGCGACTAACTTTCCCCAAATTGGATAGTCAGTTGAGTCAGGAGTATAAGTCCCCAAGTCGGTGAATTCCCAATGTTTTGCTTGGAGTACTTCTAACATAGCGTTTTTTAAATTTAATCCAGCATGATCGCTGGCTACAGCAATTTTCATAATTTTATTTTACTACTATATTGTTTTGGTGGATAGCTCAAGTTAAACTGCAAGAAGCGGGTGTGGCGAAATGGTAGACGCGCTAGGTTTAGGTCCTAGTGGGGTAACCCATGAAGGTTCAAGTCCTTTCACCCGCACCAACTAATTTGGCTACTTGATTGATTAAATCTGGTCGTAAGCCGGCCCAGACCAAATCGCCTGCTTCGACTACGGGAGCGGCAAAAAAACCTAAATCAACAACATGTTGAAAGGCGGTTTCGTCTTTTGTCACATCAATTTCAGCGTATTCTACTCCTGCCTTTTCAAAAAATCGTTTGGTTGCCTCGCACATCGCGCACCTCGGTTTTGAATAGATTGTAATTTCCAATTTTGCTCCTGTATTTAAGTTACATTAAAGTCACTTAAATCGGTTGTACATTTTTACATCAGTGTACATAATTTTTGATATCCATTACAAGCTTGGGGATAAGGAAGGGAATATTGTCTGAGGATAAAAGACTTTAGGAAAAATTATGTTTCATTAATTTTTTGTAAAGCAGAAATAATTTTTTGTAATTGGATTGGGGGTGTGCTAAAAAGATCGATTTGAGATTGAGAAAACGGGTGTAAAAAGTGTAATTCTGAAGCATGGAGCCAATAACGATTTAGGTCTAAAAAACTACGCGCTCCATACATTTGATCACCTACTACAGGATGTTTAATCGCAGAAAAATGCACACGTATTTGGTGGGTTCGTCCGGTTTGAGGTTGTGCTTGCACTAAATCAAATTTGAGGGGTGAATTTGAGTCTTTGTCTAAAAACCGGTCAATGACCTGATATTGCGTAATGGCTGGTCGACCATTATTGATTATCCCAAAGCGCATATCTTTGGCTTTGCGTCGGCCAATTGGCGCATCGATTAGCGCGGACTTAGGTTTCATCCAACCTTCAACTAAAGCTGTATAAATTTTGGTAATTTGTCGAGTCTGATACAATGATTTAAACGCTTGGTACGATGGTTTTGTTTTAGGTAATAACATTAGCCCAGAAGTCCCAACGTCTAACCGAGACACTACATAGGTTGGGAAGGATAAGCTTGAAACTACATCAGCTTCCTTCCAACTCGGAGCTGGCTCAGCTGCCATACCGGCTGGTTTATCGACCACTACGATGAATTCATCTTGATAGATTATCGGTAAAATCGATTTCATTGATTTTGCGGTTGCGATGGGATCAAATGCGTAAATTTATCGAGCTGTTTTGGTTTTATTAAATAATATACGATCAACGCTAACAACGATCCTACTAAAAATATATCAGCAACATTTCCAATAAACCAGTCAAAATATTGGATGAAGTCCACTACAGTATGATCTGGTCTGAATAATCGATCGGCGAAGTTACCTAATAACCCAGCGGTAAAAATGCTTGAACTAAGGAATTCGAAAAGGTTCAAATTTACTTTTGCGACAATTAGAGCTATTGAGACCAATATGATAGATGCTACGATAATGAACAACCACCAAAATCCTTCCAGCCACGAAAACGAAACTCCGGAATTATAAACCAGTTTGATACGTAGTATCCCAGGAATCAAGTCAACCCCATCTTGAGTTGATAGAATCGATCGGTCTAAACTTGAGTTAGCAAAAATTTGAATTGGCTCAATATCGGTTGAATAAACACTAGAATCAACTTGAGAAGCGTTGCTGGTTGAAAAATACAAAATTATCAGATGTTTGGATAGTTGATCAATTAAAGCTCCTACAACAGCAATGAGCCAAAATATTCCCATTCGTTTAATTGGAGATTGAATCAAGATTTTAAATCAGTTTTTAGAAACCAGCGTTAGTTGTCTTTACTTCCGAGTCAATTGTGTTCGTTAGCGAACTATTAACGATGGGCTGAGATGCGTTCAATGCGTTAGTTGAAAATGAATTGACGTTATCGTTGGAATTCGCTGGAGGGTTTTGCTTAATATTTTGATTAGGATTAACAATTTTCGAGTTCGGATTAATTCCTTCGCGGAAATCATTAGGTAAATTAGTTTTGAAAAAATCATTTAATTGATCCAGCTCGGATCGAATTCTGGTTCGATATTCGACCTCAAATTTTTTCAAGAATGCAATTTCGTTATCGTATTTCGTCTTGAGTGTAGTATATTCGTTTTGAATGCGTTCTTTTTCGGCAGTTGAAGTCGTGAGGAGTTGTTGAGACTTTGTTTGCGCGTCCGTTAATATCGAGTTTGCTAAAGCCTTAGCATTGGCTAGAGCTTCGCCAGCTTCAGCTTGCGCGCTTGCTATCATTCGACCAGCTTCGCTTTCAGCTTGAGCGACTGCGGCTTCGGATTTAGTCTTGGCATCGGTCAACAAACGTTCAGACTCAGCTTGAGCGGACGATAAGGCTGCATTTTTTTTGTCTTCTGCTTCTTGCAATAATTGGGACGCTTTCATTTCGGAAGATTCCGTGACCTCTTTAGCTACTTCTTTAGCACGAGTCACATAATGGTTATAAAAATCGCGAGCCATCGTAATCATTTTGAGCGAACCCTCGGCTTCATCTTCGGCTTCTAACCCCGCGTTGGTAATAGCCATAAAGGAACCAGTCGACGACTCTTCTTTGGTTTGAAGGGCGTTTTTCAATTCCACGATCTCCTTGGCTTTGTTTGTCAAATCAGTTTGTAGTTTATTAATTTGCGCCTTCAGGTCACTGATAGCTTCGCCGCTTTCAAATTTCCGTAATTTAGTTTGATATCCTTCAATTTCGGCTTGGAGTTGTTCAACTCTAGCCTTAACTTCAGGATTTGATTCTGAAGTTTTATTCGCTAGAAGTTCTAATTGAGAACGGGCTTCATCGAGTTCAGTGAGCATTTCAACATTTCGGGTTTTAAGTACCGAATTCTCTTGGTTAAGTTCTTCGATTTGCTTGGATAAGCTTCCGAATTCTTCGACTGCTTTACCTGATTGAGCTACACTTTCTTGCAATTTGGCGTATTCTGAAGCCAGGCTTTCTTTGTCGCGTATTAGTGACTGTTCGTTGTTTTCTAGCGTTTCTTTAGTTTTTTGGAGTTGTTGGTTTTCTTCTTGCAGTGTCGCTAGTTCTTCTTGCATTGCCACTAGTTGCTGAGAATTTTGATCTTGAATAGCCTTGATTTGTTGTGCTGATTCTTCCTGAATAGCTTTGACTCGTTCATCAATTTGTTCAGAATTATTTCCGTTAGCTTGTTCAGCTAGTTGAGCGTTTGCATTTAGAATTTTTTCGTTTAAACTCTCATTTTCTTGGCTTAGCGCTTGAATAGTTTGATTGAGTTTATCGATTTCTTCGCTGGAAGCGACTTGCGTTGATTCTTGGGGATTTTTAGCTAACGATTCAACGGTTTCAACCACATCATCCAAAAAATCATCAACCTCATCCAAGTCATACCCCTCTTTGAACTTGTGGGTCGAAAAAGTTTTATTTTTAATTTCTTCGACTGAAATAATAGCCATACGCTAACAGCTTACGCTTAAAAGTTTTTTTAGTTAATACGAATCAAGAATTAGATTGTAAGATACCAGTCGGTAGATATTAGACCACAGAGGCGCACGACCATAGCGTCAAGGCTAAACGCATTTGACTTTAAATATTGAGCGTTTCTGTTGCCTGAAGGCTATTATCTGTTTTCTGCTAAATAACAACTGCGAGCGAAGCGAGTTAGCCGAATTTACGAGCTACGTCTAGAGCCACCTCCATCATAGATGTAAAAGCAGTCGCGCGGTCTTCAGAAGAAGCTTCTTCGTGAGTGATGAGAGAATCTGAAACGCTCAGTAAAGCCAAAGCGCGTTTATTTCGACGAGCGGCAATAGCGTATAAAGCGGCCGCCTCCATTTCTAAAGCCAGGACTCCCATTTTTTGCCACTCAAAGGTTTCTTCGTGAACTTCGTTATAAAAGGTGTCCTCACTCAAAATACTCCCAACCACATAAGGCTTATTTAGAGTTTCGGCGGATTTCACAGCTTCCAGCAACAGTTCCCAATTAGGGATCGCAGAGTAAGTTCCAGGTAAATGATAATGACGCATGATTCCCGAATCATAGCAAGCGCCTTGAGCAATAATCAGGTCTCCAACATTCAAATTTGGTTGAATAGCTCCAGCTGTTCCTACTCGAATAATGTTTTCTACGCCATAGAAATCGAACAGTTCTGTAACGTAAATTGATAAGCTGGGCATACCCATTCCAGTCGCCATCACGCTTACTGGAACGCCTTGATAAGTCCCAGTAAACCCCAAAACATTGCGAACCGAAGTTTTCAATTCAGGTTCAGTTAAATATGTTTTCGCAATAAACTCGGCCCGCAAGGGGTCGCCAGGCATAAGTACTGTTTTTGCGAAATCGCCAGCTTGGGCTGCGTTGTGAGGTGTAGGCGCGTTTGCATGATGTGAGGCCATAAAATCCTTTCAGAAACAGTTTAGCATCATTTTCTTTGTAATGCATATCAAATGCTTTGGTATTTTAAAAGTCATATGTTCCAGCGGAGCTGGAGCAATTGCGATCTTAAATACCTGGATAATTAAAAGATCAAGATAAAAGGAATGTGGGTTTTTGAATTTTCAAATTGAGAGTTGATGACCGATTTTTGCTTCAGAATCTGGTCAAAAATCTGTTGTTTGAATATTGATTAATACCCTTGAAATTGATTAACATTCGTAGCGTCAACGATGGAGGCTGGAATAATATGGTCTTTTGGTACGGATTCGCCATTCAAAAACTTCAGCATATCCTGAATAGCTATTTTAATCATAGCTGGATCGTAAGTTACGTCAAAAAAGTCGAAATTTTTTACTAATTCAGCAAATTCTGTATTTGAATGTTCGCCTTTTAGGACTTGGTAGACTTCATCTAAGCCAGATATTGAGCCGAAGCTAGTGAGCGCGGATAGAAAAACTTCTTTTTTGGCCGGTTCAATTTCCGAGCTACTGAGCGCCTCTAGAATCCCCATTGCGATTTGAGAATCTTGAGCAAATAGCCAATGATAATCAGCAATTTCCTCTACGGTTTTGGGATTGATCCAGTCTGTGAATATTTGCTTAGCTTCAGTTCGGTTTGAATTACTTGGTGCGGAAAACTCAATTGTGGCAATTTGTTCATCGGTCCACCCACTAGCTTTCAATTCGCTTATAAAACCATCATTGCGCATTTGACCTATTGACGATATATCGTTAATAATCACAAAAATCTTATCGCCTGGTTTCAAACCTTTGCTGACGAAACGTTGCGCGATTGCTTTTCCGATGCCTTGATTATCGCCCTTAACGTTGGTAACCACTTTAGCTTGAATATTTTGGTTATCAAAAATGCGATCAAACATCACCAATGGGATTCCAGAATTCGCAACGTTTTGAATTGCCGGTTCAAGTGTCTCATCGAATGGCAAAACCACTATCCCGGCGGGTTTATCCGTTGCGTCCAGCAATTGATCAATTTGTTGATTCATCTCTTGAGCGCTATTAGCCGCATAAACTTGAGCGGTATAACTTCCGAGAATAGTCTCGGCTTCGGTTTGAGCATATTTTAAAACCGCTCCGGTCCATCCTTTGTCTGAATTAGGAACTAAAACAGAGATTTCATGGTCGGAAGGAGAAATCGAGGCGTTCGTATTAGAGTTGATCGAATCTGAATTATTGTTACAACCAACGGCAGCTATAAGAACTAATGTCAAAATGCTGGTAGTGAGAAATGCTTTGAAGTGTTTCATTTTCTGTATTCTCAATTAACTACGTTTACGACCACGCCGGAATTTCTTAGGTTCAGCGTAAATTGCTTTGGCTTCATCTAGTGTTGTGGAAAATATTTGATCTTCAGTCTGTAAAGAGCGAAAATCAGAGCCTTTTTTTAGATAAGGTCCGAAACGGCCATTGGCGGCTTGGATGGTTTGACCATCATCGTCAACCCCAATTGTTCGTGGTAGAGCCAATAGCTCCATAGCTTGGTCCAGAGTGATGGTTTCTAAAGACATTGATTTCAAAAGTGAAGCGTTTTTGAATTCAGGGCGTTTTTTCCCGGTAGGAATTTTTACATAAGGACCATAAGGACCCTGTTGAACTGAAACTTCGAAGCCAGTTTCGGGATCGATCCCTAAAGATTTATATAATACTTTAGTTTCGGCTTCTTTCAACAATTCCTCGGCTTTTTGGACACTCAAATCGGCAGGAGGTAAATCAACTGGAACGAAAGCTCGAGGATAATTACCCGATTCATCTATTTCGCCATGAGTATCTTCTAAAACGACCGCACGCTGTCCTATGCGCACACGGTAACGACGTTCGGGATCGACGTACATAGTATTAATTTCTTGAGTGTCAATTTCACTATCGTCAATCATTTTTTCTAAGCCTGAGTTCCCGAAGTAAAAATCATGAAGTAATTTGGTACGTTTTAATTTTCCTTCGGAAATCTCATCTAATTGAGTTTCTAATTTTGCCGTGAAGTCATAATCTACTAGTTGCGACAAATTCTTAGTCATTAGTTTTACGACGCTAAAAGCAGTCCAGGAAGGAATCAAGGCTGAGCCCAGTTTGGTCGCATATCCGCGGTTTAGAATGGTCTGAATGATATTAGCGTAAGTTGAAGGTCTTCCGATACCTAATTCTTCCATAGTTTTTACCAACGATCCTTCGGTATAGCGCGCCGGAGGTTTAGTTTGATGGGCTTGAGGTTCTAATTTCTCTAATTGTAACACTTGTCCGACTGTGACTTTAGGTAAGACTGGGCGATCGTCAGTTTTATAATTCCAAGCTAGTGTCCAACCAGGTTGAGTAATTACAGTACCGCTTGCGCCAAACTCGCAAACTCCAGCTTGAATACTGATGGAAGTTGTTTCGCCCAAACAATCAATCATTTGAGAAGCTAATGTGCGGTTATAGATTAATGCGTAAAGCTTTAATGCGACATCAGATATATTCTTGGGTAAATCATCAGGATGTTTGAAATTTGAACCGGCTGGACGAATCGCTTCATGAGCTTCTTGAGCATTGGCGCTTTTAGTTGAATAAATTCGCTTTTGGAACAACGAATTTGAATAATCTTTCGCTACAGCGGTTCGGATACCGGTCAATCCTTCATCGGAAAGATGGGTTGAATCAGTCCGCATATAAGTAATGAACCCGTTTTCGTAAAGAGTTTGGGCGAAGCGCATGGTTTGATAAGCACTAAGGCCGAGATATGAACCCGCAGCTTGTTGTAATGTTGAAGTAGTGAACGGAGCTCGCGGAGATCGTTTGTAACTAGACGCTTTTATATTAGATACTCTAAATTCAGTAGTCTGTAATTTATTCATAAGTTCTTCCGTTATTTTTTGATCCAAGATTAGAACATCCGATTTTACCACTCCTTTATCATCAAAATCTCCGCCATTTGCAACAGTTTTACTTTCGACTTTTTTTAAATTTGCTTCGAAAGGAATAAAGGCTGACAAAGAGTAGTAATTGGCTGGAATGAAAACCGAACGCTCGATTTCGCGTTCAACCAGCAATCTGGTAGCTGGACTTTGAACACGGCCTGCTGAGAGGCCTCGCGCAACTTTTTTCCATAGAATGGGTGAAGTTTTATATCCGTAGAGTCGATCGACGATTCGCCGAGCCTCTTGGGCATCCACTAATCTTTCGTCAATTTCTCGCGTATGTTCAAGCGCTCGAAGCACCGACTCTTTAGTAACTTCATTGAAAACCATGCGTTTTACAGGAACTTTAGGTTTTAAAACTTCTTGTAAATGCCAAGCAATTGCTTCACCTTCTCGGTCCGGATCGGTGGCCAAATATAGAGTGTCAGAATCAAGTAATTGTTTCTTCAATTGATCCACCAACTTCTTTTTTGAAGCACCCTTAGCATCCTTCGTTAAAGTATAAAGAGGTTCAAAATTGTGGTTAATATCTACTGAAAATACTCCGTATTTAGCTTTTTGGGCTTTTGGAATATCTTTAGGCTGGTATAAATCTCGGATATGTCCTACCGAAGCTTCTACTTGATACTCTGATCCCAAGTATTTTGAGATAGAACGAACTTTGGTTGGACTTTCAACCACAACTAGTTTTTTCACACGAACTCCTTTTTTTGCGACTTATGTGCTTATTTAGATTAGCTAAATCTTATACCGACTTCAAAAAAAATGACATAAATGTCTAAAATCACCACAAAAATGATGTAAATCCTGTTAGGATTAGATAAGTAAGCGTAAATATTGCTTTACGCGGCCAATGGAAAGGACATTAATATGGCTAATTTAGGAAAATCTGACGTCATTCAAGCTGTTGCTGACAAAGTAGGCAAAAGCAAGATTGAGGTTGCGGCGACTTTAAATGCATTAGAAGAAGTCGTTACTGAGACTGTAAAAAAGGGAGGATCGGTTATTTTGACAGGATTCGTTTCGTTTAAGACTCAAACTCAAGCGGCGCGCTCTGGCGTTGCCATGGGTCGTAAATGGACCCGCCCTGCTGGCAAAGTTATAAAAGCCAAAGTGGGCAACAAGTTGAAAAACGCTGTTTAATTAATTACTAAATCGACTTTAGGAATTATTCTAAGAATTAGGAATTAAACTCGAGGTTTTGGATTAGGGTCTTAACGTTAGACACCAATTGACGATCTTGGTTTAATTTCTAGTTCTTAACATTTTCGCGTACAGTCAAACTAGTTGCGTGAGTTGATAATTCTTCAAGTCCAATTTGATTAAACCACGAGGTCAAATCTTATGAAAAAATTACGTGAGCGGGTCAATCCGGGGTTACTGCTGGTAAGCGTAGGTGTTTTAGCTCTGATAGTAGCTAATATTCCAGTGGTGAGTGATTATTATTTTGGAATAGCGCATAAAGAAGTGCCATTTGGGGCTTTTGGACTGCCGTATTTACCGAGTCTAACTTTTGAAGAATTTGTACGTGATTTCATCTTAGCCATTTTCTTTTTTGCAGTAGGATTGGAGCTGAAACAAGAGTTTACGGTGGGAAGCTTGCGCAATCCCAAAAGAGCCGCACTTCCAATTATTGCAGCGGTCGGCGGGATGTTGTTCCCTTCTTTGATTTTTATTAGTACGGTTTTAATCAGTTCAAATCCGGCTTTAGTCAGCGGGTTTGCGATTCCTACTGCTACCGACATTGCCTTTTCGGTTGGTATTTTAGCTTTAGTCGGAAAAGGTATTAATCCTCAAGTTCGAGTTTTCTTACTCACACTTGCGGTCGCTGACGATATTATGGGAATTTTGGTGATTGCAATTGGTTATAGCTCAAATGTAAATTTTTGGTATTTACTATTTTTCTTTATCATCATGGCGCTTTTCTTTTTGGTTGTTCGAATCCCCAGCAAAGCTGGTTCTTTGGTTGGCGGAATTATTCTAGGTTTAGTCGGTTGGTATTTTATGTTCGGTTCGGGAGTACATCCAGCTATTTGCGGGGTTTGCTTAGGCATGACTATGAGTTCTCAAGTTTCTGGTAAACGCACTAGGTCCAGAGCTCAATTCGCTTTAGAAGTTTTAGAACCTTGGTCTGATTTAATCATTTTACCTCTGTTTGCCTTTTTTCAACTGGGCGTGAAATTCGGAGCTTTAGAGTTGACCCCCTTGTATTTATCGTTAATAATTGCTACCACCATCGGATTATTGCTCGGAAAACCCATTGGGATTATGATTTTTACAATCGTGATTACGAAAATTACCGCAATCGATCTTCCGAAAGGGTTAAGTTATATTAATTATTTAGGAGTGGCATGTTTAGCTGGAACAGGATTCACGGTCTCGTTTTTAGTTTGCAATTTAGCTTACGCCGACGCATCTCTAGTCATGGCCTCTAAATTAGGTGTTCTAATAGGTTCTTTCGCCGCTGCGTTCTTAGCAGCTATTGTAATGCAACTAACCAAAAAATTCAATCTCCCGGCCCCATCCAGTTAGTGGTCAACGAATTCAGAAAATTGGACTAGGCGGATCTCGTCTTGATGGATTAAATAGCCACGCATAGGCGGGAAATATTGATTGCGTTTAGGCAGTGGAGTGGAGTACAATAACTGAATATCTAACTCATGACAATTCAAAGCGCAAATGTAATCAGCCTGTTTAATAGTCTGTAATGTTTGCCAATTGTTTGTGGAATTGCCAATTGTCCATTCCACTATCACGGTTTGTCCAGCTTGTTGAGCTTGTCGTATCTGTTGAGCCATCTGTTCGTCTTGATCTAGATTTTCAAGATTGGCAATGTCGGGAACAATCAAAGGCTCGTAGGGTAAGCCACGAGAACCTACCAAAACGGGTTTTTCGGATTGGTTGAGCTTCGGGTACTCGGAAGCGTTTGTAGGACAATGGAGGTTGGATTGGGTAGAGAGATTTGTACAACTGTTTTCATAATTCACGTCCGTAGGAATTTCTGGAGAAGGCATTTGTTCCGAAGTTAACTGAATATCAGCTGGGAATTGAGTGTTAACTGATGGTGGTAATCTAAGTAATTTCGATAAAGTAGTAATGAGCTTAGCTTTAGGAGAATTTTTTGAACCACAAACGACTATTAGCGATGATGACAAATTTGCTGGAAAATAAATATTCGATAAATCGGTGTAACTTTGGGCAAACACAGGATTTGATTTACGGCTATAAACTTGCTTAGGCAGAGTTGGCAAGGGGTTGGCGGCTGGTAAAACTTGATTCTCTACCGACTCTATTAACTTTTGTTCAATTTGATCATAGTAAATAGTTTGACCCAATAATTGATTTACCAATACTCGGCCGGGAACTTCTTCGGCTAACCAGGTCTGATACTCCCGTTTGATATCCAAAGCAGCGTAATCCATTTCAGAATTTAAATGTAGTACTAGATTTTTTTTGATGTGCGCTCGCACTTTGTTATTAATTCCTGAAGGTCGGGTTGACGTAAAAATAAATTGACTACCGTTGGTTTCGGCTTTTACTAGCGCATTATAAAATCCGCTCAAGATTTCAGAACCTATCATTTTATCGTATTGCTCTAAGAATGTATTTAGGTTCTCGACCACAATGGTCCAACGGGTGTCTCCAATAGCGACAAAATGAAATAATCGCATCAACTTTTCATGGTCATCGAACATTATTAAATCCGCGACCGAATGCAAGGCTAACAGATCTTTCAATTCGTCATTTTCAGCTAATATAACTGTTGGAATGGGTTCAGCTTGTTGCAACATATTTAGTATTATAGACCTAACCAGCTCGGTTTTACCTGTTCCAGAGCTCCCAGCCAACAAAAGATTCCCAGTCAGCTCAAAAACCTGAAGTGGGTTATAACTTTGTTGAGTAGGATTATCTAAACAGATAACTGTAGGCGACGGATATTGTTCAGGGGTCAAAAGCTTGGGTAATACTTCTAACCAAGGATGCCTCGGAGCTGGTAGTTTTAATTTGGTTACACAATTGCACAATTGATTAATAATTCGATTAGCGTCTTTCAGTTTTTCCCATTGTTCAGCATCGATTTTTCGATGTAATTGTTCTTTTTTAGACAATAAATCCCAAGCAGGCTGTAATGAAGTCTCAAGGTTACGAATACTCAATTCGTGTCGTTCGCTCGGAAATCCGCTAACTGAATTGACATAGAGCGATTGGACTTCAATTAAATGACGGGCGGACTTTAAAAACAAACGGCCTTTATGTAAGGGGCTGATGTGAGCGGCGTCTTTAGTGCCAATAATGTCATTCGATTCAGCGTCATCATTGACTCGTAAAGCGATTCGTAAGTCTGTGTTGGCCCGAATGTTTTCATTAATTACGCCATTGGGTCTTTGGGTCGCTAAGATTAAATGCATTCCTAATGAGCGTCCGCGTTGAGCTAAATCAATCATCCCCTCAATGAATTCTGGTAATTCTTTACTCATTGCTGCAAATTCGTCCACTGCTATGATGAGTCTCGCTAAGTTCGGTCGCGATGAGTCGGTCAGTTTGTACCAAGCTGGCCAATCTTTTACGCCAAATTCATAAAATAGGCGTTCTCGGTAACGAATTTCAGCGTTTAGAGCTAACAATACCCGTTTAGCCAACTGAGGTTCTAAATCGATGACTAGACCAACTGTATGCGGCAATTTGGACAAATTTCCAAAGGCCGATCCTCCTTTATAGTCGATCAGTAAAAAATTGAGCACCTCTGGACTAGAATGAACTGCCATTTCTAAAATCCACGATTGTAAAAACTCCGATTTTCCGGAACCAGTCGTTCCGCCGATCAAACAATGTGGTCCTTCGGTCACTAAATCCAGTTGAATAGACCCAATCGCGTCGCATCCAATCCATGCTGGAACAGATTGTTCAACAACGGTTTCCGCCCAGAACTTTGGGAAAATCTCAAGATCGTTAGCAATATCGAATGGCTCTAAATCTGCGTACGTCACTAGTTCTGGTAACTTAGCTTCTGCCAAATCCCGCTTATCTAATACCACTTTGGCTAAATCATGAACCAAGGTCATTTGGGTAGATTGATCTAGATTCCAAAAATTGATCCCCGACCATTGTCGGTCGTTAACGTAGTCTACCAGCGTACGTCGCTCTAAGTCGATTAATAAATCTAATGTGTTAGGTAATTTGGAACTTTCGGGGTCTAAATAAATTGCTAGTTGTTTTAATCCAGAGTCGGTATTATACTCTAAATTAATAGTGGCGGGATTAGATATGTTGTGGTCATTACGAAAATGGTCTAGCCACTTGAGGTTATTGAGTTTATCTGTTGTTAAAGAATAGTCAGTGGCGACGGAGGCGGGCTGAGGAATGTCGCTAGCGTTAATAGTGTCAATGTTATGAGCTGTAATTAGAGATCGATCTGCTTGACTCTTTGATGATTCAATTTGTTCGTTAGGTAAACTCAAGCTGACATGTTTGTCTTGAGATTGATTGTTGGTTTTGAAGTCGTCAGTAACAGAATTACCAACGGTTGAGTAGTTGATTGAAAAAGTGAGTAAGCCGTCGGGGATGAGTAAAACAAGTTGCATGATCAAGGCGTTCAAAAATTCGAGGACATTCAAACCACTGACACCAAGTTGTTTATAGTCCGATAAGTTCAAAACAAGAGGGCAGTTTTCGATGAATGTATTGGGGATGCTGGAAGCATGTTTAGCTCGTCCTATGATCACGTGAAAAAAATTACTGTGTTGCGTACGTCGACTCCATAAACGTCCAGAATCAATTAATGCTGTTACTAAACTTCTCGGCGATTCAAAATCTAACGGTACTAAATCTTCATAATAATTAATTTCAGATTGATGAAATAATTCCACTTTCGATTCAGTCTCTAACATTTGTTTTTGAAAGTTAATTTCTTTGTCTTTGCGCATTTTTCGAGTAGAGATTTTAGATTCCAACCAATTCCCAAGCATCATAATCGGCGATAAAGCCACAAATAAAATCGTCATCAAATTCTGAGAAACCGTAAACATGACCGTTCCCATAATTAGAGGTGCTATCATTGCAATGATTGGGAATCTGGCTGTAGGTTGTTCAGAATCAGGTTTTGGCCATTCTAATTCTATCGATGGAGGTTTAGGGACTAAAAAATTTGAAGCGTGATAGATTTGACGCCCTGAATATTTTGTTGAGACGCTCGCAGAATCAAGTGATGAGAACTTAGAATTCGAATCGCTGTCAACACAGCAGCTGTCATTGTCAAATAATGAAATCAATTTGAGCATTACGTCGCCGAATTGGATAGCGGAATTGTTTTGAGCAATTACCGTTCCATTTGTCGAACCTAAATCCTTCACAATAGGTTTCTTGTTCTTTTCACAGAAAACGTTTGCATGCGTTTTAGAAACTGAAAGGTCACACATTCTTATATCGGCTGTGAAATCTCGGCCGACTAAATTGTCACCATATTTAACCGGATATTTCTGGCCGTTAGTTACGTTTTCGGCAAATCCCCAAATCGGAGACTCCCAATTCTCAGCGATTGGTGAATGGTAAATTTGGCTATCTGACAATTTACTTTTTTTATTGGATGAGGTCAAAGCTATTTGTTGGTCATGAGATCCGCCAACATCGGAGCTGATGTCAGCAGTGGACGATTTGACGTCATTGATTGCGGAATCTAATATAACCACTTCGAATAAATCGCCGTTGCATAATGAGCCTTCGGCTATTCGCCGATTAGGGAACAGCAGATAAGATTGTTGGTCCATCACATAACGCAATGTGATTAGTTTTTCTTCCGATATTTCATGATTTATAAGCGTTCGCGCTAGCTCTTCAATGGTTAATTTCTCATCGCAATGAATTTCGACGTCCTGAATTTGGTTTTTCTCAGGAAGTCTAACCCGAATTCGTAGTCGCACCATTATAATTTTCAATAACAGTTATTGTTGCTCAGACACAGTATATAGCTCAAAAAGCTTAGTCGTTCGGGCTTTACCGTTCAAAAAAGTATTTAAGTTATTTGAATTTTTTGGGGGATAGTCTTTAATCGCGTCAGTATATTTCAACAAATTATGAGGTTGGTCGCCATCTTCGTTCGGAAAATAACCATTGGTTGTCGAGTTTTTTCCGCCTGGAACCCTAATCGTGTTGATCGTATCCGCGTTGGATTTACCGTCAACTTGAGGAACCAGATCTTCTTCAAATTCATAAGCGATAGTATTGATTTCCGCAGGAATATAATATCGTCCCAAAGGCGCTCCAAGAGTGAGTAATTGCTTAATGTTATATTTCCCGAAATATTCTTGCGCGAATAACCCCGCGTTTAATCCGCCCTGCGAGAAACCAGCAATCATCAACGGAATTTCTTTAAAATCTGTGATTCCTTGCTCTTTAAAGACTTGTTCTAAGATTTTATCTAAGTTTTCAACGATTGAGCTGCTGCCTTGCATTGCGCTGTAATTTTGTTCCCAGTTATTAGGTTGGTCGCCTTCTCCGCGAGTCATAGGCAGAACTACGAGAATAGCAGGCGGTTTACCTTCAATGATTTGAACCAATAAAGCGCTTTGATGAGTATTATTATACTCTTCTAAAGTTACGACCGCCATGGCAAAATCGTAAAGGGTCTTTGGAGCCAAAAAATTTGCACTTAGAGACACGGGTGCTACATTTTCGGTTGTCGAAGTGCTGGAGGATTTATCTTTTGATTTTGTCGCAATCTGTTGGGCCGAAGCGCCAGTAGCCGCAACGGGAGTTAAGGTAGGCGAGTCAGATTTTTTTGAAAGTGCATTCGGAGCCTTGGTTGCGATTTGCGCAGCGGATGCGCCAGTAGCCGCAACCGGAGTAAGTTTCGGATTGGCGGAATTATTTGAACTTTTACTAGAATTCGTTTTCGTTTTTTGAGTCGAAGTTTTTTTATCGTCTTTGGTTTTGGTAGTTTGCTCCGTCGTTTTTTTAGGAATTTTGGAACTTACGGTATTAGCGATTTTAGCTAATTCTATATCGCCGTTCTCCACAACTCGAAAATCGGAATTTAATTGATTGCCGATCAAAGCATCGTTGGTTAACAACAATATGACTCCAGCTTCATATAATGATTCGGGGACCCATGCGAATATGCCGTTTTCTGTTTTGGATTTTTCATCGATTTTACTAGGATCTTGAGGAATTTGTTTGCTTATACTGATCGAAGTTTCCGAAAGAGGATTATCGGCTATTAGTTCATCAAGGTCTCCGCGATAATCCATTTTTAAAGTTACACCATCTCCTTTTAGTAGGTCGCGAATTGAGGCGGAAAGCGCTTGGTCAACTATTTGAATTGTGCGAGTCACTCCATAAATTATCACTGCTAAAGCTTTTAATTTAGTTCCACTCAACCAAAATTTAGCGGCCATAATTGGACAATTGGTTAGAATTTTGAACCCAGATCCAACCGAGAGAGGAATTGATTCCCATACTTCAGAATTTGTGAACAAACTTCCAAGTTGTCCCGAGGTGTCAAAGGTAAAGTCTGCGACTCTACCTAGTTGTAAGCTGGAACGATTTACTCCGTCAGCGTTAAATATCATTCGTTCTTGAGTCATGCTGCTTTACTCTCTACTAAACCGACTAAGCGTCGGACGATGGATTGTTCGATTTCTGAAAATTTCACCCAACGAAAACACAGCTCAATCGCCATTTTGTCTAAGTTTGGTTTGATTGTTGTCGGATCGACATCCATGGATAACCAATTCCCGTTATCGCCTTGCGCATAATATTCTCGCGATTTGGCGGTACCGGATTGATTGTCGTTAAATAATTCAATAATAATTCCACCGTTAATTTTTCCAGTCATTTGTTCTAAAAACGGTTGGACCAAAGCATCATTTTGGGGTAAATTTTCCAAAATCCAGCGGTCTTTTCGTCGTAAAGCTTCAATTAAGATTTGCGATCTGACTAAGGGTATACGATACACAGTAGAGTAATCAATTGTCGAGTTTGGTTCATCGGATTTGATTGGTTGGGTCAGTTGGTCGAACAAGCTCCAAAATTGTTCGCTGTTATCGATTTTTGTGAAATAAGTTTGGTCGGGGTCAGACTCGTCACTATTGGCTAATTTGCCAGTCAAATCATTGTCACGATAAACAATGTCAAAACTGGAAAGCTGCGAGCCGCTCCATAGTTCTATTTTTAGTTGCATTTTTTCCTTTCGTTGTTAGCAGCTATTAGTTTGTCATGAATATTTTTGCAAATGAATTGCGTTCTAGCGCTCAATATCATAGATGCTAACTGACTGTTTTTATCGGTTAGTTGCTAGTTTGTTGCGCTGGACGCAGTGTCAGTGCTGGCGGAAGTGGTTTCGGATTTTCCTAAAATCCAATCCCAAAACTCTTTACTCTGTTTTACTTCTTCGATATGAGTGTAAAAATTGTAGTTGAATTGTTCTAGCTCAGTTAGGCTTTGGCGCAAATCGGAAACCATTGCGGTTACTCCAAGATTATAAACCGCTGCAGCTTTAGCAGACCATTCTTCGTCACCAGGTAACAGTTTTGGATCGTTAATCGAAGTTTGCAATTCAACTGCGAGTGCCCTTAAGGCACTCGCAGAATTTTCGAGGACTTCAATGTCCGCCCACATAGTTTATACTCCGCCTAGAGCTTGAGCCATACGGGAATCCGTATCACGCAAAGTTTGCTCAGCAACTCTTAGGAATTGTATTACTTCATCGAGACCTTGGATAGAGGTCCTAGCTCCAGATGTGAAGCGGTGGTACGAAGTCTGGAAAGTTTTCGAAGCTGTATCTGTGATGAAACCGCTAGAAACTAATTCGTCTATCTTACCTTTCAATCTATCCAATTCATTAAAAATAGTGTCTCGCCCGGAGGCAATCAAATTTGCAGTTGTTTGCAATTCTGCGTAGTTGACATTTATATTTGCCATATTTTTCCTTTCTACTAACATAGTTTGCAGGTAAATTGTACCCCTTGAAATAACATTTTTATTTGTGATTTTGATTTTTGTCGATAGGCGGTTTCGCCGTATATACCGATGTTTCTAGATTTTTTAAATAAATGCTAAACTTTTAAAAGAGTGCGGATATAGCTCAGTTGGTAGAGCGTCACCTTGCCAAGGTGAAGGTCACGAGTTCGAGCCTCGCTATCCGCTCGGGTTAGTTGCTAGTTATTCAATTAACAATTAATAATTAACAATTAACAATCCAAAGACAATGGTTTAGGTGCTGATGCTCGCGCGGGAGGCGTTCAATCAATGCGTAGGGTGCGACATCGGTCAATCTGGCTTAGAAATCGTAAAACAAAAATCGTAAAACGTAAAATGATGATGGTTTCGGTGCTGGTGCTTCACAACGGCTGCACTGTGTTTTGCAAACTCTTCACTAACTATTAATGTATCTAATTGTTAGTTATTGTTGTTAGGTGTAACGACTGAAACCGATCGTATGGGTGGTGGTACTGATGGTGGTGGAAAAAATTTGCAAAAGATGATTTTAGCGCGAACAAACTATAAACTAGCCGCAACCAGCGGAAAGCGTTTCTTAGATTGGGCTGGCTCTAGAACTTGGATGCTGGCAATTTCAGAAGCGGTGACAAGAATGTTCCGAGAACCAGCAATGGAAAGGTATAGCTCGTCCTCTCCCGATTCATCGTTATTCGTGGCACTACTAAATCCATCTACATAGCCTGTAAGAACGGATCCTTCACCAAGTGTGATTTGCACATTCTTTCCTAGAAATTTGGACAGCTTCATAGCATCAGTTTACCTCAGGAGCAGAAAACGGAACAATATGAGTTCTGCTCTTGGAATGGTGGATTTTGAATTGATTCGTCAATTTTCTTTCTGTCTCATTTACAGCATAACCAATATTACGATCAATCTGAATCTTTTCAATATTCGTTAACCTTCCATCGGTTGTAAACATTAAAGTACCCGTGCCAGCATATTTGTTAAACAACTCCTGCGCGTCCACGCTGGCCAGCAGATAGCTTTTGCCAGGGGCACGAGTCAGTTCATTGTGTGGCGTTTGTTTGTCTATATTAATATCCCTACCCCACTGCCCCGTTGTCAATTTCTGCCGCACATAGGCTTGACTAAGCTGTTGTTCACTGTCAGTATGCTGACGTAAAATTTTAGGCATACCATTATATTACATACTCTGAAAATTATAATTTTTGGGGTTGTGCAAAAGTGGTTAAACTCTTTAGCAAAGCAGGAGTTAGGAATTAGTAATGACAAACACAGAATGAAAAATAAAAAATTGTTGGTGCATCAATGAACTGTAAATATTTGTCGAGGGTTTATTGACTATGATTCCCCGGTGTGGTTCCAAAATCCAGCGAATATTCATATAATGCACGATATTCCAAAATACGCGTAGGATTGTCAACTGATTCTTTTTCATACAACTCTTCAAACCTTATACTCGCTTCTAAGACGCCTAAAATGTCACGGTCTGACAAACGACCTCTTGGCGTTATCGAGAAATACCTTTCTTTACCATAAGCATCAAGCGAGGATAAGTCTAAATAAGAGTCATATTGTAAACCCGCGTATTCGTAATCTTGAATTTGATAAAGCAAGTCGTAAATCTCAGGGTATTTTTCCCACCAAGAAGTTTTAGAATAAATCGCATGACCCGTAAAATACTCATCAAAATCTTGTACACTTGCTACGACAATTGGTCGTTCTTTTCCGTTAGCATAATCTCCGAATAACACGTATGCATCGTATACTTCAAACTGGGCAACTTGTGACATACATCCTCGTTAATATAATGCAAAAACTATGTGTTGTACCTATATCCAGTGCAAAAAACTTCCCATTTCAAATCTGACCAATCAGTAGGTTTAGTTATGAGTCCTTTTTCATTAGTTTTCATATGTGTCATTGGTACAATTTTTGTTAATTTTTTATGTGCTTGATTAAAGTCTTCAATCAACTTCGTTTTATCTCGCATATCTTCATTTTAGCGCCTATACAACGCTTTACCTAATCTGGAGAGTGATGTCGCTCTTCAAGGGCCTCTTGCGCTCTGGCTCCAGCGAACAGTTTTTCCAGCAATTCACGCTCTTGCTCTGCGCTATTCTGTGGAATTTTTCGCACTTTTTTCAAGTAATCAATGAGAGTATCCCCTTGGCCTCCATAAGAATATTGATCATTTCCGCTGGTCTCCACTTTATTGGCTCATTGACCAGCCAGTGCAACAGTTGGGGCAGGTTTGAGAATGTCAAATGAAAAAACTATTCAACTGTGTAGGGCACAACTTCGGTGTATTCGCCCTTGGTAGTAATTGGAACTAGGGGAAAGATGGTTCGTTTATGTGCGAACTAAAATAATTTGAAACCTAGTATATTGCCAATCGAACAGCCTAACTGCCTCGTTTCCCATTTCTATCGCACACTCCACCGGCCCTATACTCATAATTTAGACATCTTTTGTCTCAGTTTCATTATTGTAAAGGCAACTGAAGGATGATTAATACCAAGCAACCTACCAATTTCATTAGGAGATTTCGGTTTTACACCCAGTAATCCATAATACATCACAAGCACTTTAAGCTCTCGAGAACTCATTTGTAATATCTCTTACGCTGTATTGATGAATACATATTCTTTTTTTGAATGTACTCGAGAGCCAATCAGGTCAGCCTCATCTGCAGGTGAGACACTTTCTCTAACTGAGTTATGCCAACGGTTGTTTTCATTTGTCTTCACTATACTAGTTTATGAACCGCCGAATGCAACAATTGAGGTAGG
>JAITFB010000040.1 GCA_031281695.1 Candidatus Servula neotermitis | reverse complement strand
GACTCTTGAATAATTAGGCTGCGCACTGCGAACGTAATGGAGATTTTAGTCCCTTTTTATTGGCATACGCATTAATTCTAGACTTTTTCTCTTCTTCCGACAGAGCATGAATCGCTTCCACAACTTGATCCCATTTAGGGTCATAATAATTGGGATTAAGATACTTTGGGTCAATCTCTGTCGATAAATCTACTTTGTTTGTCATACCCATAGCTTACCACTCCCAAAAGCGTTCGCGGGTTCGTCGGCAATGATGAACCAACTCCAAATAAGACACACCGAGGTCAGTAATAATTTCAACTGGAATATCTCTAATCCACCAATAATAAATCGAGTGAATCTCGTCGTGATCAAAAATATATGGGGTGTGATCTAGCACCCACAAAATTTCGGATTCTTTGAACCCGTGTTTTAATGCGGACCCATAAATCACACGCCTACGTTTCATAAATTATAGGTTACTACAGCTAAAAAAACTTATTTTTCAGGGTGTTCAAAAGTAGTTAAAGTCCGATAATTACTAGTTAAACAAATCGCGGATTTTTTGGAACCAAGAGGGATTGGAGGTGGAGATGCGTTTGATTTCTTTTTGTTTTTTGGAGAGCTGGGAGTCAAGTTGTTGGACAGTTTCGCGTTGTTTTTTGGAGAGTTCAGGAAGCTCGATACTGAGATGAATCTGTAAATTCATATTGGCGCTTTCATAAGGCACTTTAATCACTTGGCCATGTTGAGCCGCTGGAGGAATTTCCACCGATTGTTCGCCGTCTAAAGTTTCAATCGTGATGGTGTCTCCGAGTAAAGCTGTGGTCAAAGGAAGCGAAACAAAGGTATGTAAATCATTGCCTTCGCGCACGAAATAATTGTCAGGCAATACTTGAATCTGAAAATATAAATCTCCAGCTGGTCCGCCATTGGTTCCTACATCGCCTTGGGCCGCTAAACGCAACCGAGCTTGATCAGCTATGCCGGCCGGAACTCGAATTTTAATGGATTTATTTTGGCGCACTCGCCCTTCACCCAAACACCGCTGACAAGGATGTAAAAAAGTGGTTCCATATCCTCGACACTTATCGCAGACATGAGCCGAGATCATCATACCTAAAATGGTTCGAGTCTGTTCTTGAACTTGGCCGGTTCCGCCGCACTTATTACAAGTCATAGGTTTTTCCCCATTGGCGCCGCCTGCCCCTTGACATTCTGGACATAACACTGCTAAATCCAAATTGTGAGATTTTTCGGTTCCGAATACCGCTTCTCGCAGTTCTAATGGCAAAGCAAAAATCTGATCGCGACCTCTTTGGATCCTTGAAGCTGCTTGAGCTCTCCGAGAGCCAGCCGCGCTAGTGAATCCGCCGCCGAACACCGAACCGAAAATATCGAAAGGATCAAAATCGAAACCTGAAAATCCACCGCCGGAAGCATAAGGATCGACGCCCATATCGTATTGCTGACGTTTTTGAACATCCGAAAGCACATCGTAGGCTTGTGAAATTTGTTTGAATTTTTCCGGATCAGCCTCTTTGTTGATGTCAGGATGATGGGCTTTAGCGAGCCTGCGATAAGCTTTTTTGATTTCGTCAGCAGTTGCAGTGCGTGAAACTTCTAAGATTTCGTAATAATCCACCCAGCTAGATTACCTAAAAACTTTGAGGAGTTTCACTTTAGAGCCAGTTTGCAATATTGAGTAGGAGTAAATTTTTCCACCGAGCCAGATTAAGAGGGGAATAAAAACTAAGGAAATTCCTAAAGCAATGAAACCGTCCACGTTTGAAACTGTTCCAGCGGCTAAACCAGAAGACATAGCTAAAACGTTGACTAAAGGCACGTATTTGATAATCTCTGCCAACATCGAAAAGCCTCCGCCTAAACTGGGCGCGCCTACAGTAAGATAAATGGCCGAAAAATAACCCAGCATAATTATTATGACTAATGGCCCAGCCGCATTATGAACTTCCTCCGGCTTGGCCACCATTGAACCGACTGCCGCAAACAAGCAGGCGAAAGAAAAATAGCCCACTATAAACCAAACCACTGCCCAAATAATCGCTGAAGTTAAATCAACGCCGGAGTTGAATAGAAAGTCGGTCATGCCTGTTGCGTAAGCTGAAATTCCCGTCGCAGCCACAATCACAATCACTTGAACTAAACCCATCAAACCGATTCCAAGCACTTTTCCAGCCATCAACTGCCTGGGTCGCAAAGAGGCCAGCAATATTTCCACCACTCTTGAACTTTTTTCTTCCACCACACCCATCGCGATCGAAGTCCCAGTTTGAATAATCGTAATCATGAGAATTACACAGGTAACAAGTCCAATCGCGTAGCCTGGGCCGTTAAATACAAAATCCATTCCTCCGGATTCGGCTTGGATTTCGGCAGTCCGCTGGGCGACCATTTGAGTAAACTCCGCTTCAGTCAAACCGTATTTGGCTAAAACCTCATTCGCCGCTTGGCTAGCTGAATCAGCCATCCCCATGTCCAAACCTGACAAATTTGAACCAACCAATTTGAAAACCCAGCATAATCCAGCTCCCACCAACGCCATCGCTAAGGTTCCAATCACATACGCTTTGGAACGAATTTTGACCAAAACCTCACGTTTAATAATCAAAGCAATCGGACTCATTTTTCCTCCTTGATCAATTCCCCAAAAATATCCGCCAAAGGAGTTGGAACTGTGACTGTCAGAGGAGCATGAGCAGCTTTACGTAATTCATCCGGAGTTCCCACGATTTGCATTTGGCCCAATTTAATAATCGCCACCCGATCGCTCATTTGGTCAATTAATTCCAGCTGATGAGATGAAAACATAATGCCCACGCCTTGATCTGCCGAACGTTTCAAAACTGACGTCATAGTTCGAACCGCCAAAGGATCTAAACCAGAAAACGGTTCGTCCAAAATCAACATTTGCGGTTTTGCCACCAGCGCCGCCACTAATTGAACCCTTTGAGCGTTACCAGTCGACAGAGTTTCCAGCTGACTATTTTTATACTCGTCAATTTCCAGCAACCCCATCAATTCATCCACTTCCGAAGCTGCTTCAGTTTTAGATACGCCTTTTAATTCTCCCAGCCAAATCAACTGTTCTCGGACTTTCATTTTGGGATACAGTCCGCGCTCCGAAGGCATATAACCAATTTTTTTACGCGCTTCAATGTTAGCGGGCTGGTCGTCAATCATGATATTTCCTGCGTCCGGATCTAAAACTCCCATAATAATGCGCATCAAAGTGGATTTTCCAGCACCGTTGGCTCCCACAAAACCTAAAATTTCACCGCTATTCAAACTAAGCGAAACTTGATTTAAAGCTGGAATAGAAGTTTTTCCAGCATAGAAAGTCTTACTGACTTTTTGAATGTCGAGATTCACGTAATCAGTTTAACTCACCCAAGGTAGGTAAATCCTTCACGTAATTATAACGAGCCACGGCAGTGGATTGAGGCTGAGCTGGTAAAGTATTTTCCAATTTGATCGGCCAAGCTGGCGGAGGCGTAGATACTACCGTTCTCGATACAGCTGGAGCTGGCGTTGAAGGAACGCAAATAGTAACGCTGATGACCGCCCACTGCAAGAGCCACGCAAGTGCGAAAACGTTCGCTCACCCACTGGAATCATGTTTTTCGATTGTCAATTGAAAATTGAAACAGCTGACAACTAACAACTAATTACTAGTAGCGAAAAAGTCTCCGGTATCTGAAAGTTCTTCAGGCGATTCTACGGCGGTCGCTTGAGGAGAAAGCAAAAAAACTGCTTCAGTAACTTTTTCTAAATGCCCATATAGACCAAAAGCTAAACCAACCGCAAAATCCACAAATCGTTTAGCATCTTTGGAGTCGAGTTTAGAAAGATTCATTATCACTGGAACACCATTGCGATACGGCTCCCCAACCAAAGGGGCATCGTTATAACTGACTGGGTGAATCACGGTAATTCGATTCCCTCGCTTGTCAGTCGTCATAGACCGAGGTTGAGCCGACTCCTCGATAATGTATTCTTGGTTAGCTAGCTCCAGTGTCTCATAATTTGAATCATCGCCGTATTCTGGACTGGGTTCAAACAATTTCTTAATCCCTTTAAAAGCTGAATTTTTAGGCATGATAATTTACTCGTGTTCTTGTAACCAAGCTGGTAATTCAACACTTCCAGTCAGACCATCGTCAGAATTATCAGGTAAAACAATTTCAGTCTGAGTTTCTTCGAAAAGTGCTGGGGCATGAACTTCCATAGGTTTAGAGGGAAAAGCTTCGGTCAATTGCGAAACCGTCTCAAGAGCGACCTGAGGAGTACTAACCGGAGCGATTACGGGGGAATCAATTACGGGAATTTGATTTTTAACGCCGGAGGCAATCACGGTCACAACTACTTCATCAGACAAATCATCATCGAATGACAGTCCCGAGATAAAAATCGCGTCAGGATCTAATTTGGAACTAATAATCGAGTTGATGCCATCCATTTCCCTTAAAGGAAAATCTCTAGGCGCGGTCACCTTCACTAGTGCGCCAGTTGAACCATCGATAACTACTTCATTTAATGGCGAAGTGATGGCTTGTTCAGTCGCTTGTTTCACTCGGTCAGGTCCGGCCGCTCTCCCAATGCCCATTAAAGCAGTACCAGAATTCTTCAAAATGGTTTTTGCATCAGCAAAATCAGTCGTAATTACCCCAGGGGACAAAATAATATCAGTAATACCTTGAACGCCTTGCCGTAGAGCTCGGTCGGCCTCGTAAAAAGCTTCCAAGAGCGGCATTTTATCGTCAGCAATATCCAAGAGTTTCTGGTTTGGAATAACAATCAGTGCGTCAACCTCTTTTCGCAAATCGTCGATCCCTTGGTCAGCAATTTGATGTTTCTTATGTCCTTCATAGTTAAACGGTCTCGTTACTACGGCGACAGTCAATGCGCCCAATTCCCGGGCAACTTGGGCGACTACAGGAGCTCCGCCAGTTCCAGTTCCTCCGCCTTCGCCTGCAGTAATGAAAACTAAGTCCGAGCCTTCCAAGGCCAACTTTATATCTTCACGATGTTCCTCAACCGCTTGTCGTCCCACAGACGGATCACCGCCAGCACCTTGACCTTTATGATGTTCTGAGTCCACGTCCAATTTAACTTCAGCTTTAGTTAAAGCTAAGTCTTTAGCGTCAGTATTAATCGCGATAAACTCTACACCTTGCAATCCGTCTTCAACCATACGATCAATTGCATTGCCGCCAGCTCCGCCTACTCCAACTACTTTAATAACAGTTTCGTAATCTTCGGAAACTACCATATTAAATGCTCCTTTTCAATAATTTTAAACGGTTCACGCCAAAATCCTCGCTGTTTTCTAACAAATTCGATAAATCAACCAACATACGGTCGGCCTTCTTGAGCTGGCGGAGTCACTTTTCCTATAACTCCCGCGATAGCAAACACCGTCACAATATATGGCATCATTAATAAAAACTGGCTGGGAATAGAAGCGCCGAAAGTAGTCAAAAGGATTTGAACAGCATCAGTAAAACCAAACAAACACGCTACAGCCAAAGCATTCAAAGGTTTCCATCCTCCCATAATCATAGCAGCGAGCGCAATGAAGCCTTTGCCGCTGGACATACCTTCGCCAAACACTAAACCTTGCGCAATAGTAAAATATGCACCACCTAACCCTGCGATAGCCGACCCCAGCAAAACATTCCGAAAACGCGTGCGATTAACGTTCACGCCCAAAGTATCAGCAGCTTTAGGATGTTCCCCGCATGCTCGCATTCTTAAACCCCAGCGCGAATGGAACAACATATACTGCAAACCAATCACCAAAATATACATGATATAAATCAAAACACTCTGGTCAAACAAAACTGGACCAATAATTGGAATATCAGCCAAAATCGGAATTCTCACGACTGGTAATTTCATCGCAGAATTCAAAGCGAGATTTTCCGTCATGATAGTAGAGTAAAAATAAGCTGTCAAACCAGTTGCTAAGACATTAATCAAAACCCCCACAATCATTTGATTCACAAAATATTTCACGCTGAAAACCGCTAAAAGTAGCCCCAGCAACACTCCCGAAATTGGAGCCATTATCACACCACCTAATAAAGCCAAGCCATCATTTCCAGTCGCAATTTTGATAACGGAACCAGATAAGACCGCGGAAAAAGCGCCAAATAATAGTTGACCTTCAATCGCAATATTGATCACCCCTACGTGTTCACAAACCATGCCACACATTGCCCCAAAAATCAATGGTGCCGACAAAGCCATAGTCATAGATAATAATCCTGTAACATAAAAATCAGTTTCTTTACCTTGAATTTGCCAAATTAAAAACGCGAACACCCAGGAAAATCCGAACAAAATTGAAAATGCGATATTCATTTTTTGACGCTGAATCGCTTTATAATAGCTCAGCGCAGTTACGATCGCCATCGCCACAGTTAAAACCATAATAGTAATCTGAGCCGGTAAATTAACGTTCGGAATTTGAATTAAAGCAGTTTCATTCAAGCCGATGAAGCTGAAACGAGCTTGCGCATCAGTTGAGAAAAGAACAAATAAACAAGCCAACCCCAAAAGAACTGTAAAAATAATCGAAGTCTTCCAATTTATGGGTACGACAATATCGCCAGCGTAATTATCTTTCGGTGTTTTGGACGATTGACTAACGTTGGAAGTTGCAACTATAGAATCTTGTTTCAGCTCGGGCGTTGCTCTCTCCGACGCGACCTCTACACTATTAGCCGATGTAGCGCTTAAGTCTGCCGAATTATTATTCATTTTCATTTTTTCATTTTCATTTTTCAATTTATGCCACCTCCTCCAAAATATCTTTTCCGATAGGTTGAGGTAGATGGAAAATCTTCCTAACTAACGGCGGTGCTGCGATGAACATCACGACTAAAGCCTGAATAATTTGCACAACGTCAATCGGCGTTTGAGTTTGAGCTTGCATCACATAACCTCCAGCTTTTAAAGCTCCAAATAAAATTGCCGCCAAACAGGTTCCGATTGGATTTGACCGACCCAACAAGGCCACAGTAATAGCATCGAAACCGAAAGTTGAAGCCACGTCTTGACTAACTCCAGTTCCTGGAACCAAAACACTCGAAGTCGCAGCCAGTCCGCAAAGTCCTCCCGAAATAATCATGGTCCAAAGATAAATCGAATTCACTTTAATCCCAGCGTTTTGAGCAGCGAAAGGATTCAGCCCTACTGCTCGCATTTCAAAACCAAGATAGGAGCGGTTGACTAACCACCAAACAACTGCGACAGCAATTAATGCTACAATGAATGAAAAATTCGTAGTAAACGCAGCTCCAAACACTTTAGGATAAATCGCATTTTCGCTCATGGGTTTGGCTATTGGTACATTCTGACCTTCTTTTTGGTAAACAGGATTCAATAATGCCCACCTAATGAAATTGAGGGCTACATAGTTTAACATGATAGTCACAATAACTTCGTTAGCCTGAGTTTTAGCTTTTAAAATCCCAGGTATAAACCCCCAAAAAGCTCCACCAACAAAACCACCAATCACGCACATCGGTAAAAGTAAACCTGCTGGTAAATCAAAAGAAAAACCAATCAGCGCAGAAAGCAAAGCTCCCATTACGATTTGTCCTTGACCACCAATATTAAATAATGAAGCTTTGAAACCAACCGCTAAACCTAAACCGGCGAAAATCAAAGGGGTCGCCCTCGTCAATGTAGAAGTCAAAGGCTCAATCATCTTAGCAAAATCCGCGCCGTTAAAATTCAAAACTGAACCGCTAAACAAAGAAAAATAAGCTTTTGCGAAAGTATCCCAACAAACTGCAAAAAAACCTCCAGGGTTTTCCGTAAAATGTTCTGCAGCAACATGCACTTCTGCATTAGCCGCAATAATCAAAATTCCGCCAATGATAAAAGCAAAAACTACTGAAAGCACCGAAACTAGCCAAGTGCTGGACAAAATTTGGTACACAGTATCGTGCCAAGAAGTTGCTTCTGGGTCATTGCGACGAGGTGTATTAGCATCGATGAAAACTTGTTGTTGTTCTTTAGAAAGTTTCGGATTAGCCTTGGAAGGATTCATAGTTGGATCAACTCGTTTGATGTCCGCCTTAGGATTAGAATCGGTCATTTATTTATCCCCTTTCTGAAAATCAGCTGATTGAAGTAAAACAGCTTTGTTCTCTCCCCGTTTTGCATTTTTCATTTTATGCTGCTTTTCCTGTCTTACTTTGACTCGGGTCAATTCCAGCCATCATCAAACCAATAGTCGAGCGATCAGTTGATGAATCAACTATTCCCACTATATGTCCACGGTACATTACTGCGATCCGATCCGACAAATCGTAAATTTCATCCAGTTCGGTCGAGATGATTAAAACCGGTAATCCATTATCGCGTTGAGCGACAATTTCTTGATGAATAAATTCAATTGATCCCACATCTAAACCTCGCGTGGGCTGGCTCGCTACAAACAACTGAAGTGGGCGGTTTAATTCGCGCGCAACCACTACTTTTTGTTGGTTACCGCCGGACAACGAACGGGCTTTATCCGCGACATTAAATAAACGAATGTCAAATTTTTGGGCCATATCTAAAGCGGAAGCCCGAATCGCTTTAGGTTTAATCGAACCAAACTTTCCGTAAGGCAAGCGGTCGAAAGAATCCAAAACCAAATTTTCTTCCACCGAAAAATCTTCCACCAGCCCATACAAATTTCGATCTTCTGGAATAAAACCTACGCCTTCATTCAAACGCTCTTTTACCGACATTTTCAAGAGGCTCTTGCCGTTTAACACAATATCGCCTTGCGTAGGATGCAAAAGACCTAATAAAACTTCACTTAATTCAGTCTGTCCATTACCTTGAACTCCCGCAATTCCTAGAATTTCGCCTTTACGTACTTGAAAAGATATGTCTTGTAACCTAATCGCACCGGTTTTTTCGACCAAAGAAACATTTTTAAACTCCAAAGCTACTTCGCTAGGTTGAGCCGGTTTTTTATCAGTAGTCAAAGAAACTTTTCGTCCTACTACTAAAGCAGCCATTTCCGATTCTGAATCTGAAGGCTTGGCTGAACCCACTACTTGCCCTCTTCGAATTATAGTAATTTCGTCAGCCACTTCTTGGACTTCTTTTAATTTATGAGTGATAAAAATAATAATTTTTCCAGCTTCTTTAAGCTGTTTAAGAATTTGAATTAATTCGGAAATTTCTTGAGGAGTCAATACTGCAGTCGGTTCGTCTAAAATTAAAATTTCCGCATCCCGAGACAAAGCTTTAATGATTTCCACCCTTTGACGAACGCCAACTGGTAAATCCTCCACTAGATCATCAGCGTTTACATCGAAACCAAAACGGTCAGAAATATCTTTAACGCTTTTACGCGCCGTTTTAATATCGATCACACCTAGGGATTTAACGGGCTCATTACCTAAAATCAGATTTTGAGCCACCGTAAAGACCGGAATCAGCATAAAATGCTGGTGAACCATGCCAATCCCAGATGCCATTGAATCATTAGGTCCGGAAAATTTTTGAACTACTCCGTCAATTAAAATTTCCCCGGCATCCGGACGCAATAAACCAAACAATATGTTCATTAAGGTTGTTTTACCAGCGCCATTTTCCCCCAGAAGCGCGTGGATCTTCCCTGATTCTGCCGTAAACGTAATATTATCGTTGGCTCGAAAATCACCAAAGTTTTTAGTGATGCCCTTTAATTCAAGTTTCATAATACCAATTGTATAATTTTAACTGACCAAGCGTTGAATAACCGAATCCAACGCTTGGATCAAATTAGGATAGTTTAGCTAGCGGGTGAAAATTGAGATTCAATTTTCAGCGTCCCAGACTTAATGTCTTCGCGTAACTTGTCAACTTCAGCTTTCAGTTCAGCAGGAACTTCGCTGTCCAAATCATGATAAGGAGCAATGTCCACGCCACCATTAGCAATAGTTCCGATGTATTTTTCGTTACTGAAAGTGCCTTGAGTATCTTGTTTAACCACATCAAACACAGCTGGCGTAATATTCTTCATTACGGAAGTAAGGAGATACGGTAAGTACGAAGCATCATTAGTGTTGTATCCATCTACGTCAACCCAAATATACTTACAACCTTTTTCTGCGCAAGCTTGAGCAGTTCCTAATCCAGCTCCTCCAGCCACAGGCAAGATCACATCAGCGCCCGAATTGATGAATGTCTCAGTAATTTGCTTACCTTTGGTTTGATCTGTGAAATCACCAACGATTTGATACCCATCGGTAGTATTTTCAGGATCCCAACCCAAAACTTTTACGCTGGCAGATTTAGCTTTATTGTAAGCTTCGACGCCTTGATAAAAACCGTCCGAAAAAATTTGAACTGAAGGAATCGCTAGCCCGCCATAAGTCGCTACCACGCCATTTTTAGAAACTCCAGCAGCTAAATAACCTGCTAAGTATCCAGCTTCAGAAGTATTGAATACTATGGGTTTTACATTAGGCAGATTAATACTGGAGTCATCTATAATTCCAAATTTAACTTCGGGTTTAGCTTCTGCAGTAACTTTTGTTGCATCAGCTAAATTGAAACCGACTGTAAAAATAATGTTGCAGTTTTCGGCAATAGCTGCGTCGATATTAGGCTGATAATCTTCAGCGGCCTTTGACTCAACTTCTTTGGCTTCGACGCCTAATTCGGTTTTAGCCTGTTCAACGCCATCTTTAGCTGATTGGTTGAAGCTCTTATCCTCAAAGCCTCCTCCGTCCGACACTACGCAATAAAGACCAGAGGCCGCAGGCGTTTGGCTGCTTTCGCTTGGCGCCGGTGTTTCACTTTCAGATGGAGCAACTTCACCACCATCACCGCACCCGACCAAAGTCAGTGCGAGTGCTAAAGCGCCCATACTAGTAAGTAGTTTTTTCATAGATTTCCTTTCTTAACTAACTACACTATTATTTTACCTAAGACAATTACCTTAAGCTGGCTCATTTTCACAATGTCTTTACATTTTTACAAAAACAATCTCAACGATTCCACCCCGAAAATCCTACGTAAAACCGAATCAACTACCTCGAGTTTCCTAATGCCTTTATAAAACAGTTTTCCTAAAATACTGGATGGTAATGGCTGACTATAACTCATATAATTCCTCGAGCATACATGCGACCCTGCCGAATCTAACTCCAACTCGTCGCGTACCAAAAAAGAAAAGAAAACCTAATCAAAAGTGGGCGGTAATGGATTTGAACCAGTGACCTCTTCCGTGTCGAGGAAGCGCGCTACCCCTGCGCCAACCGCCCGTCTTTCATCAGATTAACATAAACTAAAGAATCTAAAATATCCAAACCTGAATATACTGAAGCAATGTCCTTTTACATAATTTATACATCTTCGGTCAATTATTCCGTTCGCGTCCCCTCGCAACCGCTTAAAATGAGAATATGGGCGTGGCAATTAAAAAAATTGACGATGAATATTCCAAAATGCTTTCAGAAGTAAAAAAAGTCATTCAACAATCGCCAGTTCAGCTCAAATTAGATTTGCCAAAATTCAGCATTGGCTTTCGGTCTTTAGAGATTACCCAAAACGATAAAGAATCCAAAAGTTCATTAGTAATTCTCTTTAACCCAAAATATCAAGCTGAATGGGGATCAAACTTTCGAGCAGTAACTCTGAGTAAAATCGCTATTGAACCAGAATTATTGTCTGATGAATTATTCAGTGAAGTAGCCTGGGATTGGTTTTCCGAAGCTCTCAATGCAGCCGAGCCAATTCATCTAAACGGCACTATCACTAAGACTTTCAACCAAGCTTTTAGCGCTAAAGATACCAGCGACGAACAAATCAGTTTCGAAATTCGAGCGTCTTGGTCCATAAGTTCTTCAATTGCTAACAATGTCAAAGCTTGGCAAGCTGCGATCCAACGAGTAGCGAATCCGGTCTTTGAATAAATGATGGATTGGTCAATTTGGATGCGAACCTGCATCAATGAAGCCATGCTATCCCTTCCGCAAGATGTCCCAGTCAGCGCATTAATATTAGACATGCAATATCGTACATTAATTCAAACGCACAACCAAAGAGAAAAATTGAAAAGAGTATCAGCCCACGCGGAAATTTTAGCTATCGAACAACTGAAAGACACTACCAGCACCCTTACACTAATCACTACTTTACAGCCGTGTTTGATGTGTACGAGCGCCATATTGGATTGCCATAACATCAGTAGGGTAGTCTTCGGAGCTTACGATCAGGAGCCACAATTGATTTACGCTACAGATTTACTGATAGAAAAAGGGATCGAAGTAGTAGGCGGTGTATTAGAAAATGATTGCGCGAAACTGTTGAAAGATTATTTTGCGTCGATCCGCTTACCGTAGCGTTTCTCAAATTTTGCCACCCGACCGCCTGAATCCAAAATCTTTTGTTTTCCAGTATAAAACGGATGACAATTAGAACAAATCTCCGCGCGAATTACTCCATTTGCGACGGTTGAGCGCGTTTCAAAAGCATTCCCGCACGTACAACTTACTTGAGTGATGACATATTCAGGATGAAGATTTTTTTTCATTTCTTACATCAGATTACACGAACTGATGACTAAGTGCCAAACTAATCCGCATAATAAATCTTATGTAAAGTAAGCCCTTTAGCTGCGATTGGGCCAGTTTCGCCAACTCGTTGGCGAGAATTGAATTGGCTCAACAACCATTTGGGGGTACGTCTATTGGAGCCTACGAATAACATTGAGCCTACTAAAGAACGAACCATATTATGCCCGAACGCATCGGCAATTAAAGTAGCTCGAATAGCTCCCGAAGAGTTTTTTGTCCAGTTAAACTCTAATAAATTCCGCACGTTCCCTGAACCAGGACGGTTTTTGATAAAAGTTGAAAAATCATGAGTCCCTATGAATTCTTGAGACACTCGATTCATTAAGTCAAGATCAGCTATTCCCCTAAAAAAATAAGCATACCGATACATCAAAGCAGATTTAATCCCAGTATTGTCAATAATACAATAACGATACTCACGCTTAATCGCGCTGTATCTCGCATGAAATTCATTTGAAATTGATTCGCAATCATGAATTCTTACATCCGATGGTAATAAGCCATTCAAGCGACCCATCAACGCTAAGTTCACGTCGCTATAACCTCGTCCTAATAGTTTCGCTTGTTGATTCTCAATTAAATCTAAATGAAAAACTTGGCTTTCCGCATGGACGCCTGTATCTGTACGTCCTCCTACAACAATTGGAACGACAAAAGACTTTGCTTCTAATTGTGAAGTTGCTATTGGAGTCGATACAAAAAACGCATTAGTATCAACAAATGCTGGAGCCAACAATCTAACTAAAGCAGTCTCAATTGTCGATTGAACGGTTCTTAATCCGATTTGCTTAGCCCACCCATGAAAATTAGTGCCATCGTATGAACAAATAAGTTTATATCTTTGACTCCCCTTCACGACCAAAAACCTTCCACGACCCAATCGCCATGCTCAATCCGCTGGGTTTGAATTGTCAAGAAAGAAGCTAAATTACTTTTCAGTTTCAGGTTCCGACTCAGGTGTCGATTCCGATGATGAATCTGCTTCTTCTTCAGATATGGAATTTGTTTCGACATCGGATTCAGTTTCAGGTTCGGTAACTGGTTCAGTTTCAGTCTCTGGCTCTAACTCTTGGGAATCATCATCGCTTGAAAGATCCTCGTCGGGATTCGTTGAAATTGGTTGATCGACAATTTCTACGAAGGCCATAGGAGCGTTATCACCCAAACGATTAGAACTCTTGACAATGCGCAAATACCCGCCAGGTCTTGATTCTAATTTGGGAGCTATTTCCGTGAATAACTTGTGAACAATTGACTTAGAAGTAATAGATTTTAGAACTTGTCGGCGGGCATTAATCGACCCATCTTTGGCTAAAGTAATCAATTTTTCCGTATAAGGACGCATTCGTTTAGCCTTAGTCAACGTAGTTTCAATCACCCCTCGTTCAAACAACTGGCTGGCTAAATTTGCTAAAATCAACCTTTCGTGCGCTGGACTTGAGCCTAAACGCGCTCCTTTTGCTGGTTTTACCATATTCGTTTAATCCTCTTCGCTGGGTTTAAGTGTTAGACCTGCAGCATTCAGAGCTTCAACCACGCCAGTGATTTTCTTCTCCCCCATGCCTTTAATCTTTTGCAAATCATCATAGGTATACTTCAATAAATCAGCTATTGTACGAATCCCTGACTGACGTAAAGAATTCAAAGGGCCTGTCGAGATGCCTAAGCTGTCAACGGGCAAATCGAAATCCTCGCTCACTGGAGCCGAAATCAACGGAGAACCCAGCTCAATGCCTTCAACCTCAGTGTCAAGCTCTCGAACCAATCCAAACAACTCTAATAATGTCGAACCAGCCGAAGCCATTGCTCGACGAGGGGAAATGGATGGCTTGGTCTCAACATCAATAATTAATTTATCAAAGTCAGTTCTTTGTTCAACCCTTGTAGCTTCAACTCGATACGCCACTTTCAAAACTGGAGAGTAAATCGTATCGACCGCTATATTACCGATCTCTTTAAATTCAGAATGATTTTGTTCAGCTGGAACATAGCCGCGACCGCGTTCAATGGTCATTTGGATGTTCAACTTGGCCTTAGAATTACAAGTGACCAAATGCAATTCAGGGTTATGCACCTCAACCCCATCAGTCAACTTAATTTGAGCCGCCAGAACTTCGCCAGCACCTTTATGAGCTATAGTGGCGATTTGGGGCTCGTCCAAAACCGAGGAAATGGCAAGTTCCTTGATATTCATAATTAACTCAGTTACGTCCTCGGTTACGCCATCAATCGTACTGAACTCATGATTGACGCCATCAATCCGTAAAGACGTGACGCCGGCTCCCGGAATCGATGATAACATAGTTCTGCGGAGCGCGTTACCGATAGTATAGCCGAACCCTGGCTCCAAAGGTTCCAAAACGAACCTGGATCGAGTCGACGATTCAATAATTTCTTTCAAAGTTGGTCTTTGACTTATTAACACAATTTTCCCTTCTCTTGTGGTTTAGATGCGCCTTGGCTTTTTGGGCCTAACGCCATTATGGGCTTGAGGGGTAACATCAATGATTTTTCCTAAATCTAACCCTGCGCTTTGTAAAGAACGAACTGCTGTATCCCGCCCAGAACCTGGGCCTTTTACGAAAACGTCAACTTTGGTTATACCTATTTCCAAAGCCTTTCTCGCAGCTTCTTCAGCCGCCTGTCCAGCCGCGAAGGGCGTTGATTTACGCGAACCTTTAAAGCCCTTAGTTCCTCCGCTGGCCCAAACCAAAACTTCACCTTCAGAACCTGTGATTGTCACAATGGTATTGTTGAACGTGCTTTTGACGTGGGCTTGACCATTTGGCGAAGCCAACTTGACTTTTTTCGTCGGCTTTTTACTCGGTTTAGCCATATTATTTGTTACTCCAATCTTTATGCATTTATTCTCCCGGTCTAGGTTTTATCGACTGATTTTTTCTTACCAGCCACAGCAACTCTACGACCTTTGCGAGTTCGCGCATTGGTTTTAGTTCTTTGTCCCCGAACTGGCAAACCTTTGCGATGACGAATACCTTGATAAGAACCAATCTCGACTTTATGACGAATATTCGTTTGGATTTCTCGTCGCAAATCACCTTCGACCTGATAATTGGCTTGAATATAGTCACGCAATGCCACTTGATCAATCTCGCTCAAGTCTTTCACGCGCACATCTGGATTTACTCCAGTTTCTTCGAGTGCTTTTTTGGCCAAAGTCGCACCGACACCATATATATAGGTCAATGCTGCTTCGATCCTCTTGTCATTTGGGATATCGGCTCCAACTAAACGCATAATTTAAACTCTCTTCCTAACCTTGCCGTTGCTTATGACGCGGGTTTGTGCAAATAATTCGAACAACCGAATTACGCTTAATGACCCGACATTTTTCACAAATACGTTTCACGCTTGGTTTCACTTTCATTCATTTCCTCTCATGCCGTTGGCGTTGGATTCGACTCTTTATAACGGTACACTAATCGACCGCGGGATAAATCATACGGACTCAGCTCAATAATCACTCGATCGTTGGGCAAAATCCTGATATAATTTTGGCGCATTTTTCCAGAAATGTAAGCCAAAACGTTGTGACCGTTGTCCAAGTCCACACGAAACATCGCGTTAGGTAACGCTTCACGCACCACGCCCTCCATTTCTATAACGCCGGATTTAGCCACAGATTGTCTTCCCAAAAAATAAAGGCATACTATAAAAAGATTATCGAAAACTTAATCGCTAACCAAAATTAATTCAGAATTTCTCTAAAAAACCCAGCAAAATTATGGAAAACACCCATAAAATTGCCATAGCGATGGTAATTCGATTCAAATTTCTCTCTGCAACAAAGCTAGAACCCATAGATGACTGAATGCCTCCGCCGAACATGTCGCTCAAACCTCCGCCCTTGGCTTTATGCAACAATATCAACAAAACCATAAAAAGCGAGGTAATAACCAACACTACCATCATAGCTATCTTAGCGATATCCATAGTTTCAGATTACCCTATCCGCGAGCCACAGAAAGCGAAATTTTACCCATTCGATCAATCTCGTCTACTTTAACTTTTACAGTATCACCGACTCGGAGCACATCTTCGACGTTTTCAACTCTTTTACCATCAACTAAATCACGCATTTTGGAAACGTGTAGCAATCCGTCTTTATTCGGAGTCAATGATACAAAGGCTCCAAACACCGGCGTTGAAGCAACTTTACCTTCAAAAATTTCGCCGACTTGAATTTGTCGAGGGTTAGCAATCTCATTAATAGCCATCCGCGCTTGTTCGGCACCGTCGCCTCCAATTGAAGAGACAAAGACCGACCCATCGTCTTCGACCCCAATTTCAACGTGAAAACGTTCTTGCAAATCTTGAATGACTTTACCTTTAGGGCCAATAACTTCTCCAATTTTATCAACTGGTATTTTAATCGTAATAATTTTCGGTGCAGTGTCCGCCAAAGGAGCCGGGTTTTGAATCGTAGCATTCAATACGTTCAAAATTGTCAGACGCGCTTGCTTGGCTTGAGCCAAAGCGTTCGCCAAAACTTGGGCAGGAATACCGCTCAATTTGGTGTCTAATTGAATGGCGGTAATAAAATCAGCTGTTCCAGCTACTTTGAAATCCATATCACCAAAACCGTCCTCTTCGCCCAAAATATCGGTCAAAGTAACATAGCGAGTTTCACCGCCAACATCTCCTGAACAAAGACCCATCGCGATTCCAGCAACAGGCGCTTTTATGGGCACGCCAGCTGAAAGCAAACTCATTGTTGAAGCGCAAACTGAACCCATAGAGGTTGAACCGTTCGAACCAATCGCTTCGGAAACTTGACGAATAGCGTAAGGAAATTCCGTGCGCGAAGGCAAAACTGCTAATAACGCCCGTTCGGCTAAAGCCCCATGACCTATTTCGCGGCGTTTAGGCGAACCAACCCGCCCAGTCTCTCCAGTCGAGTAGGGTGGAAAATTGTAATTATGCATATAGCGTTTAGTCTCTTCAGTTCCTAAAGAATCTAGTTTTTGTTCCATATTCAGCATGTTTAGAGTTGTAACACCTAAAACCTGAGTTTCTCCTCTTTGAAATAAAGCCGAGCCGTGAACTAGAGGCAACACTTTAGCTTGAGCGGACAAGGGACGTATTTCGTCAAATGCACGGCCATCGATCCGATAGCCTTCAGCTAAAATTCTCGAACGCACAATTTTCTTAGAAACAGTCTTGAAAGCGTTATCAATGTCTTTCAACTGATCGTCGCCGTATTTTTCCAACAACTTTTGATGCACTTTGGCTTTAATTTGATCAACTTCCGAAATTCGAGTTTGTTTATCTTTGATTGAATAGGCTTGATATAAACGGTCTTTAGCAATCGATTCTACATCAGCGTAAATCTCATCAGTGTATTCAGGAAATAAAGGCAATTCAATCGGCAATTTTTGAGCCAAAGTCATTAATTGATTTTGAGCTTCACAAAGTTGGCGAATAAAAGGCTTGGCAACCTCTAAGCTTTGAGTTACAACCGCTTCATCAGGCCGCAAATTATTCTTATCATGAATCAATTCCCAAGCTTGAGAAGTCGCGCCTGCCTCAATCATCGCGATTGCCACATCATCTCCGATTACTCTTCCAGCTATAACAATTTCAAATACTGCTTGATCGGATTGATCTTGCGTAGGGAAAGCCACCCACTGGTTTCCAATTAACGCTAAGCGTACACACCCCACGGGTCCATCGAAAGGTAACCCTGAAATGAGCGTCGAAGCGCTGGCAGCATTTAACGCAATTACATCATAACGATCTTGAGGATTCACCGCTAAAATTGTCTCAATAATTTGAATCTCGTTACGGATTTCCTTAGAAAACAATGGGCGTAAAGGACGGTCAATTAAACGACAAGTCAAAATTGCTTCAGTAGTTGGACGACCTTCTCTACGGAAAAAACTGCCAGGAATCCGCCCCACACTGTAAAGACGTTCCTCAACGTCAACAGTAAGCGGAAAAAAATCATAACTTTCTTTAGGTTCTGAACCGACCGTAGTCGTGGACAAAATAGTTGTTTCATTATCGAGATAAACGGTAACTGAACCGTTAGCCTGCTGGGCTAAAATCCCGGTTTCGAAGGTGATGGTCTTCGAACCGAATGCGCCGTTGTTAATCACGGTGCTGGTGGTCTGTTTATTTGGACCTTCCATAGATATACTTCTTTCCTTTTTAATCAATTGGCACAATGCCACTTTTGGTTAACATAATCAGATTAACACAAAATCGCGGAGACGAGAGGATTTGAACCTCCGGATGAATTACTCCATCAACACCTTAGCAGGGTGTCGCTTTCGACCGCTCAGCCACGTCTCCTATGAGTTAGATTACTACAAATATTGAAATTTCAACATACGCTAATCATTAAACGCTTGATTGACCAATATCTTTGAGAAAGTCAACAAACCATGGAGAATTGATATCAAAGGCTTTAGATCCTGCCACGCGTCTAAAATCAATTATTTGCATATCGTCATGTGGATGAAATGTATCATGAAAATTATCAGTATTATCGTCTTGGCCGATCAACCCTGAGTCCCCATTCAGCGCTGCTTCTACAGCTTTTTGACAAGCTTTATAAATCAATTTCCGGTCAAATTTATTCGAAGCAGCCGACCGAGAATAATACCCAGATTTTTGAACCAAAACTTTCTCAGCGCCAATCCTAGTTTGCAACTGGTCGCCTAACCATTTCCCAGCATTTACATACTCCATTGAGACATGACCGAAAGCATCAAGCGGAGCGTCAATTTGATGAAACAACTCCTCAGGTACGCTACCTTCCGAAACAAAAATATTGACATTGCCGACATCATTTAGAACTTTTTTTAAACGCTTGCCTTCTGTTTCCAAGTCCAAACTGAGTTCTGGGATATACACTCCATGCACATCCCATTGTTCTCGGTCATCGAAACCGTGTCCAAAAAACTTTGTGGCTTGAACCTCAGCGTGGTATTTTGCCGCAGCCTGGGCAGTCAAGAATCCGCAATGCCGACCCATAACCTCATGAACTAATAAAACTCTCTCCGTAGCAGTATGCTCAGCTAAGAAATTCTTGGCATACAAAACGGCTACATCAGCTGCTGTATCAGCGCCTAGAGATTGTCTAACGGGAATAATGTCATTGTCAATAGTCTTCGGAAGTCCTACAACTTGTAAGTTATAACCTTGTTCGGCTAAATACGCTGCCAAGTCTGCAGCTGTTGTATTTGTATCGTCACCGCCAATAGTATGCAAAACATTGATTTTATCGATTTTCAGTCTCTCAGCAGCTCGCGCCAACCCAGATTGCCCTGCAGTAATCAATCCTTTGCGCAATAAATCATCATCGTTAGTTAATTTTACTCTGGAGTTTCCTAAAGGCGACCCGCCAAAATTCACTAACAGTTCAGCATCTCGAATCGCTGCTGGAGAAAATTTTTGTAAATCTCCTCGAAGCAATCCAGTATAACCATAACGATACCCCAACAATTCAACAGAAGGGGCCATTTTTTGGTAAATTTCAATCAGATAAGCGATTGAAGTCGATAAGCACGGAGCCAATCCTCCGGCAGTTAAAAAAGCTACACGCATGATTACAGTTTAGCGAATAATCCCCGAACCGCTGATTGTTTCGGTAGTCGCAGTCCCAAAAAACCAGCGGTTCGGTTACCCCCACCACATCTATAAACTATATAACACCCTAACACATTTTAAGATTAAAGCATGAAATAAAAATAATCAAATAATTAATTAAGCATGGAACTAATTGCACCGACATCTAAAATATCATCTAAAAATTTCCTACAAGAGCGTCTTTCTCCGCTTGAACAACGATAAATTCAGCAACAAATTTTTCTTCCAACCTTCAAAAAATTCAATGTTCATGACTGAATCGTAAATGATCCGCGTGATTTTCAACTTCTATTGTAGTATGCTGGATTTTAATTTGAACTAAACGATCTTTAACCCCATTGACTATATCGCGGGCATGTTTAAAATCACGATCGTCAATCACAATGTGGCAAGCTAAAAAATTATAATGCGAACGAATCGACCATACAAGAATGTCATCGGTGATTAGAATCCGCGGGTCAGCCAAAATTGCGCGTTCAACTTTTTGTAAATCAATTTCTTTGGGCGTACCCTCCAAAAGTATGGAAACTGCTTCTTTAAAAATTTGTAAAGCGTTAAATAATAACAACGCCGCGATCACAAACGCGATAATCGAATCTACTTTAGTATAGCCCGAAGTGACCAAAACTATTCCAGATATCACAGCCCCGCCTGAGCTCAGAGTGTCAAAAAATAAATCAATATAAGCACTGCGCATATTCAGATCGGATTTTTCTTTAGACAGCAACCAAGCCATAATTCCGTTGACTACAATCCCGCAAGCTGCAACCACAATCACCCACATTCCTTCAATCTCTAAAGTTTGCCAGAGTCTTTGATATGCTTCGAAAGCAATAAAACCGGCCACTAAAATCATAATCATGGAATTAAACTGAGCAGCTAAAATAGTGGCACGTCCGTATCCAAAGGTATGTTTTTTATTACCTTGACGGCGACTGATTTTATTAGCTACAAAACTGATACTCAGCGTTAAAACATCGGTTGCATTATGTATGGCATCGGCTACCAAAGCTAAAGAACCGCTAATCAAACCAATTACCACCTCAAACACTGTGAAAGCTGAATTTAAAATTAAGGCAATACTAATCGCGCTGCGTTTCTGGTTGTTCCCCGCCAAATTCGTATGATCGTTTTGATTGTCACTCGCGGTGGCGGAGGGTCCAGCTGGTGGCAAATTATTCGGCGAATCCATCGCGCCCTCGACAAGAATTGAACTTGCGACCTTTGGAACCGGAATCCAACGCTCTATCCCCTGAGCTACGAGGGCCACATCATCAGTTTAGCCTGCGCGCACGCATGCTGTAGTAAATTGGGCGAACACAAAGACCCGCGCCCCTACAAATGTTGGACAATTTCGCAACGTCTCCCTCACCGATGGTATCATCATTTTACGTTTTCTTGGGCGGATACACGGATGCCGCACTCTACGATGCTGGATAGACTACCTACTAACTACTGATAAGAGCGGACACTATGAGACCGCACTTAAACGTTGGATAATCTGACCGCTGACGACTGAATACTGATCACTGAAGATACGGCAGCGGATCCACATTCACGC
>JAITFB010000029.1 GCA_031281695.1 Candidatus Servula neotermitis | reverse complement strand
ATGGTTAAACAATCGGTCGTTAGCAAGATGAGATGCACACTCTCTGACTCAGTTTTTCCGTAAGGGCCAAATACCGGATTGTTGTCCATTAGGTCATGGTAATCATACCTCCAATTTAGGGTGGTACACTTTTCAATCGGCGATAGCATAAATTAAATCCCAGTTTTGACTTGGGGGTTTAGAGATTTTCGGTCTAATTTTGATGTTGTTTGTATTAACGGCTATATTTCTCAAAAAAATTGACGAAAAAACTTGTAAAATATTTGGTTAGACTAAAATCTGTGGTATAAAATAGATGTATGTTAAACGTTTTACCACGCCAACAAGGGCATAAAATCACCATTCAAGAAATCGCTGATTTGGCTGGGGTAAGCGTTGCCACAGTTTCTAACGTTATCAACCATAAGCATAGCAAAGTCTCTCAACGTACTATCGACAAAATCAACCAACTGATTAAAGAGTATGGTTTCGCTCCTAATCTGAGCGCACGTTCTTTAGTGACGGCGAAATCAGGATTGTTGGGCATTTTATTTTATTCGCCGAAACAGCAAATTGACTTTAATGATCCTTTCTTGTCGGATGTGTTGACTGGGATCGAATCCGCGAGTAAAGCGCAGGGTAAATTTATTTTAGTTCACGGGTTTTCTAATGTGAGCGACATTCAATTAATTCAACAAAGCTGGAACTTTGATGGGTATGTGGTGATCGGAGCTTTCGAAAAAATCCATAATCAGATCAATAAATTACTTCAAAGTCCTGTGGTTTTTATTGACACCTATTTACAAGAGGGCACTCCGGTTATTGATACTAAATCAGTTTTGCCACCGCGTTATTACATATATAATAACGATCGTGAGTTAAGTTCGACCGCGACAGAGCTGTTGATTAAAAACGGCCACCAAAAAATTGCTTTCTTCGCCCCCAAAATTGGCATGGACGAACCAGGGGTGGTAAATGAGCGTTATGCGGGATATCTGGATGCTCTAAATGCTTACCAAATTCAAGTTGAGCCCTCATGGTTTTTCGATGAAAATTCAGAAAGAGAATTGATTAAACGGAGTCAAGAATACACTGCGGTTTTAGCTAACTCAGATTATTTGGCTGCCAAATTGAATAAAGCGTTCCGAGAAAAGGAGGTTACTGATAAATCATTAGTGGGTTTCGATAATTCGTATTTAGGCTCTATTATAACGCCCAGATTGACTTCAGTGGAATTAGAGCAAAAAACTAAAGGGCAAAAAGCGGTGGAAGTATTGGGCGTACTGGACGAGAGCAAAACGTCAGATCAACTTTTAGAAACCATTATTGTTCCAGGATATTTGCTGGAACGAGATTCAGTATTCAATTTGAAAAGCAGGCAATCCGGTGGTAAACAGTAATAAACTGATTCAAGGATCAAAGTTTCGTTTTACAGTTCTAACTCCATATTTAATTCGTTTAGAATATTCTCCTAGCGGTGAATTTGTTGACTGTCCAACCCAAGCGGTGGTCAATCGGGTCTTTCCTAAATGTGATTACGACTATATTGAAACAGCTGACCGCATAGAAATTATTACCGAAGCTTTGAGGTTATTTTGTTTTCCTCAACGTATTCAAAACGGCTTCACTGCGGACAACCTGTTCATTGATTTAAGGGCGGATTTATCGGATTACAACGGCAGATGGCATTTTGGGGATCAGCTTAATACTTTGAAAGGAACGATTGCAACTTTGGATCAAGCCGATGGTGCACTGCCGCTGGATGAAGGTATAGTCTCCCGAAATGGATTTTCGGTTTTAGACGACTCAAGCTCTTGGGTAGAATCCGAGCCGCAACGTTTTCAACCGCGAGAAGCTGGCTACCAAGATTTATATTTTTTCGGGTATTTGCATAATTATCGTCTGGCTTTGGTGGATTATTATCACTTAACTGGACCAGCGCCTTTATTACCGCGGTTCGCTTTGGGGAATTGGTGGAGTCGGTTTTGGGCTTATAGTGCGCAGGAACTTTTAGAGCTGATGGATCAATTCGATGATTATCAGATTCCGTTGTCAGTTTGTTTGATTGATATGGATTGGCATTTACGGGAGGTTGATTCTCGATTTGGAAGTTCTTGGACTGGTTATACCTGGAATCGCGATTTGATACCAGACCCGCGAAGACTATTGACTCAATTGCATAAGCGAGGTTTAAAAGTCGGGCTAAATGTACACCCAGCTGATGGAGTTCGGGCCTTTGAAGAAGTGTATCCTCAAGTAGCTAAACAATTACAACTTAATCAAGAGTTAGAACAGCCAGCATTATTTGATTTGAACGACCCTCAATTTGTTGATGCTTATTTCAATTTGATTCATAAACCATTAGAAAAAATGGGAGTGGATTTCTGGTGGTTGGATTGGCAACAAGGGGATGGGAACATTACTTCAGGGTTGGAGTCGAATTGGAATTTAAATTATCTGCATTATCTATATGCTCAAAAAAATTCTCAGTCTGCTTTGATTTTGTCGCGTTACGCTGGGTTAGGAAGTCATCGATTTCCGGTGGGGTTTTCTGGGGATACCATAATTACTTGGGAGTCTTTGGCATTTCAACCTTATTTCACTGCGACTGCGGCGAATATTGGTTTTGGCTGGTGGAGTCATGACATCGGGGGCCATATGCAGGGGTATCATGATCCAGAGTTGTTGTTACGGTGGTTGCAATTTGGAGTATTTAGCCCGATCAATCGTATGCACAGTTCTGATAATCCCTTTACTCAGAAATATCCTTGGGCTTTTCGACAACCTTTTCAGAGCGCGATGAAAGAAGCATTAGTTTTGCGCCATCAGCTAATCCCATATTTGTACACCATGAACGTTTCCCATCATGAGTTTGGATTGCCGCTGGTTTTACCGATGTATTACAGTGATCCTGACTCAGATTTCGCTTACTCGGTCCCGAACCAATATACTTTTGGATCTGAAATGATGGTCGCGCCTTTGACATCTAAGCAAAATCAGGAAACTCAGTTGGGTCAAACTGAGGTTTGGTTTCCTGATGGTGTTTGGTTCGATTTTTTCAAAGGTTATGGTTATTCAGGGGGAAATAAAATTCGGGTTCTTAGAGGTCTATCCGAAATTCCAGTATTTGCTAAAGCTGGGGCGATTATTCCGCTGGATCATAGTGAACCTTTCACTAAGACTTCAGAGCTCCCGGAAATTATTACTTGGAAAATTTTTGGAGGAGCTTCCAATACTTTTGTGCTGGTTGAAGATGACCATAATTCTCGAGCTAAAACGCAAGTGACTTTAGATTGGAAGTCGCGAACCATAAAACTGCAAGTTGAGGATCCGAATCATATAATACCAGCCCAACGTCAACACAATTTCTCATTCACCGACGGTAAAGGCTGGTATAAATTTCAGTTGTTAGCTGGTCATACTAAAAATTTACCAGCTAACCAAAATAAAGAATTCGAAGTTATTGATTTGTATCGAGAATGGTTTAACCGTCTTCAAAATTTCCAAATTGGCTATGAAGCGAAACGTGAATTGCTTACGGTTTGGGATAAAAACAACTTCACTGCATCTATTGTGGCTTTAAGGAATTTAGCACAAGGAGAGGTCTATGATGCTCTTTTTGAGTTGATTTATATAAACCAAAATACGAAAGGAAACAATGGCTAAAATTAGTCTACAAAATATCGCGAAACGTTATCCGAACCAGGAGCGTTTTACCGTTGAGGATTTCAATTTAGAAATCGCAGACCAAGAATTTATCGTTTTAGTTGGCCCATCCGGGTGCGGGAAGTCCACAACTTTACGAATGATTGCCGGCCTTGAAACGATTACCGCTGGATCATTTTTGATTGATGGAAAATTGATGAATGATGTAGCGCCCAAAGACCGTCAAATTGCGATGGTCTTTCAAAACTATGCTCTCTATCCTCATATGAGCGTATATAAGAATTTGTCGTTTGGCCTAAAGTTGCGAAAATACGCCAAAGATGATATCGATAGCAGGGTTAAACAGGCTGCCAGCATTTTAGGTTTAACTGAATATTTGGATCGCAAGCCAGCTACTTTGAGCGGAGGCCAACGTCAAAGAGTCGCGATGGGTAGGGCGATAGTGCGCGACGCTGAAGTGTTTCTAATGGATGAACCGCTTTCGAATTTAGATGCTAAATTGCGAGAATCCATGCGAGCCGAAATTGCAAAATTGCATCAGAGATTAAAGTCCACTACAGTTTATGTAACGCATGACCAAACTGAAGCCATGACTTTAGCTGATCGCATTGTGATTATGGATCAAGGGAAAATTCAACAAATTGGATCTCCAGTTGACGTTTACAATCATCCAGCTAATGTGTTCGTAGCTGGGTTTATCGGCAGTCCTGCTATCAACTTTTTCGACGTTCGGGTCGAGAACGGATATTTGGTAAATGATGCTGGATTCAAGTTGAAATTATCTGCCTTAGCTTTGTCAAAATTACCCAATTTGCAGCCTTCGCAAGAATTAACTTTAGGTATTCGTCCAGAGGATATTAAAGTTTCCGAAAATACTGAAAGTCCTGAAGCTGGCTCAACGATTGAGGTGGAAATAACTGTCGTAGAAACTTTAGGTGCTAACGTAATTTTGCATGCGAAAGGTGGGGAAAACGAATTCGTTAGTCGTTTGAACGCTGGGCAATATGGCCGGCCTGGCGATAAAGTGACCCTTTGGTTCAATTTAGAGCGAGCGCATTTTTTCGACAAAACCACTCAACAAAATTTAGTTTCGGCTAAAGCTAGTAACGGAGATTCATAATGGTTGGTTCGAAAAAATTCAATTTTTTGTGGATAGCTTTCTTCCTAGGTCCTGGTCTAGTAGGGTTCACGATATTTGTGCTAATCCCGATTGTCACTTCACTCTATATCAGCTTCACAGAATGGGATTTATTAAACTCGCCAGTATTTATTGGCTTGGGAAATTATCAAACTTTGATTGCTGACCCTGATTTTTGGATGTCGCTTAAAAATACGGTATTTTTCATTTTGGGGTATTTGCCATCCGTAATGGCCATCGGCTTAGGAATTGCATTACTCTTGAATTCGAAGTTGAAAGCTCGTACTTTCTTTCGGGGAGTATATTTCCTTCCGGTCGTTACTTCTTGGGTGGCAGTTTCGTTAGTTTGGTCATGGTTGTTCAATCCGGTTTACGGGTTAATCAATTATTTTTTGTCCTTGGTTGGAGTTACGGGCCCGAATTGGTTGACTGATCCTAAAACTGCTATGATCGCCATTATAATTACTTCCGTTTGGAAAGACATAGGCTTCATTATGGTTTTGTATTTAGGCGGGTTGCAAAATATTTCGCCGTCATTATATGAGGCTGCTTCAATTGATGGGGCGAATGAATTGAATAAGTTTTGGAAAATTACTTTACCTATGTTGCAACCGACCACATTTTTCGTAGTAATGATTTCATTGATCAATTCATTCCAAGTGTTCGATCAAGTAAATGTTATGACCGGAGGTGGACCAGGGAACGCGACCAATGTGTTAGTCCAAAATATTTATCAGTCCGCTTTTAACTTTTTCGAAATGGGTTATGCTGCCGCTATGAGTTGGGCCTTGTTCATCATCATTTTTTCAGTATCGATACTCCAAATGTGGGGTGAAAGGAGGACCAAAATATGAAATATATTGGGACAACCATCAAGTATCTATTGATTTCGGCAGGAGCAATAATCATGATCTTGCCTTTCGTGTGGATGATTTCGACATCGTTCAAAAGCGGCGGCGCGACTATGGTTTTTCCGCCTCAGTTTATTCCCGATCCGTTCGTTTCCGACAATTATGTCACGGTTTTTGAGCGTTTCCCAATGCTGACTTATCTTCGGAATTCTATCATCGTAGCCATTTTTACAACGTTAGGAACCATATTGATTTCAACTCTTTCTGGCTATGCTTTCGCGCGTATGCAATTCCGTTTCCGGGACCAAATTTTCTTGGCTTATTTAGCGACTATGATGATTCCAGCTCAAGTTATTATGATTCCTCAATTTATCTTGTTGAAAAATTTTGGATGGATTGATACTTATCAGGGGCTAATTGTTCCAGGAATTTTTGCAGTTTTTGGCACGTTTTTGATGCGGCAAGCCTTTTTAGGAATTCCTAAGGAGTTGGAAGAAGCGGCCTTTATGGACGGGGCCAATCACTTGACAGTTTGTTTTAGAGTGATTCTACCGTTACTTAAACCAAGTCTGGCCACACTGACCATTTTTACGTTTATGCAATCTTGGAATAATTATTTGTGGCCGTTAATTGTATCGTCCAGTCGAGAGATGGCCACGCTTCCCTTAGGTTTGGCTTTGCTTCAAGGTCAAAGAGATACTGATTGGAATTTAGTAATGGCTGGAGTAGTCATTTCGGTGATTCCGATTTTAGCAGTTTATTTATTCGCGCAACGTTCCTTCATCCAGGGCATGACAATGAGCGGGATGAAGGAATAGCAATGTCAACTCAAAGGAGGTGCCTATGAATTGAGAGCTTCAATTAGTTTACTGTGTATAAAAAAAATCAATAGTGTTTTGGAACACTAAGAAAGGAAAATATAATGAATTTTTTCAAAAAAATTACTGCTATTGGAACTGCGCTTAGTTTAAGTTTGGTTTTGGTAGCATGCGGGAGTGGCGACCAACCGAGCCCAGATGGTTCCGGGTCTGACACTCCACCGGCGGAAAATGTGGAAATCAATTATTTCAGTTTTTCGGCCAATCCGGATTATGAGACTCAACTCAACGACATGGTTGCGGCTTTCGAAGCTGAAAACCCTGGGATTAAAGTAAAGCTTGAGTTGGCGCCTTATGATTCGTATTTCACCAAGTTGCAAACCCTTTTGGCTGGCGGAACTCCACCCGATGTGTATGAGATGAATTACGAAAACTTTGTCTCTTATGCGGCCAAAGATGTTTTGCTGGACTTATCAGAATTGGTTGCCAGCGATTCGATCGATTTATCCAAAGTCAATGAGACTGCGTTTAAAGCTTACCAATATCAAGGTAAGCAATACGGGATGACCGAAGCTTTTTCGAATGTCGTGACATTTTATAACAAGGATTTATTCGATAAAGCTGGAATAGAATACCCAACCGCAGAATGGACCTGGAAAGACGAAGTTGAGGCGGCGAAGAAAATTACCGACGCGGCCAACGGCGTTTATGGAACCTATTCACCAGTCACCATGAATGAGTTCTTCAAGGTGCTTGCCCAAAATGGCGGGAGCATTTACGATGCTGACGGAAAATTGACCATCAATGCGGCTAAGAATGTCGAGGCACTGCAATATATGGTCGACTTGGTATTGACTGATAAAGTCACTCCAACTCCAGCCGAAATGAGCGGCCAAGAATCAGGAGACTTGTTCCTAAACGGCAAGTTGGGCATGGTTCATACTGGCATTTGGATGTTCGGCTCATTCAAGGACGCTCCATTCCAATGGGACATTCAAGTTGAGGCTGGAAACACCAATAAAGCCACGCATTTCTTTGCCAATGGTTTAGTGGTCGATAAAAATACTGCTAATGCTGAAGCAGCTTATAAGTTTGCTAAATTTATGAGTGTTGGTGCGGCAGCTGCGCAAATTCGGGTAGACAATTCTTGGGAATTGCCGATTTCGACTGATCAAACTATTTTGGATGCGTATCTTTCTCAAACGCCACCCTCTAATCGACAAGCAGTCTTTGATTCGTTGAATTATTTAGTGCTTCCGCCGGTTACCGATAATTGGGCGAAGTTGAGTTCTGATGCTGATGCTGAATTCCAAAAAGTGCTTTTAGGAGAGGAAACTCCTCAAGAGGCTTTGGATATTTTACAAGCCAAGTACGAATAGCCGATTTTAGGTTATTTGACTTGATGAAGCAGTCACGCCGATGCAAAATTTAATAAATCCCATTATGGGTCGAGAATCAATCTCCTGGATTCAATTTTCATTTATTTCCTTTTCCAGCATCGGCGTGATTGAGATTAATTACTATGACTAATTTACTAGATTATGATATGCCTCCTTGGGTGATTGATTGTCCCCGAGAATTGTTAGAAGAAATTAATATAAAGTGGCAAGAAAATTTGCCTAATAAACGGGGTGAACCTCCTGATATTTATATTGAAAATTTGGCACGTTTTTACTCAATTTTACGAGATTTGCGCGATAAATATGATTTGCCAGATGCTCAAATCACTATGATTAAAATTCGGGATTATGTATTGGATAACTTGGTCAAAAAAGGTGCACTAGTGAAATCGATTAATTATCCGCATCCGACCCCGGATGTGTTATTGAGCATTGATCCGTTTGAACTTTTTGACACTGAAAGTTTGATTGTCGTAGCCGCAGTATCTCAAATGCAACAAAATAACTTAAGTAATGAACCAGCGGTTATTTTAGAAACTTTGGATGAAGTGCTGGAAGGTCAAGACGATTTTTATCAAGGCTATTTAGATAGCTTGGGTCAGCTTAAGCGCTTGGATCTGAAATTGCCTAATCATAAAATTTCCGCAATTTATGGTCTAGGAGAAAGGTTTAGTCAGATCAATCATTTGGCTGACACAATTGATAATTTGGTTTACAATCAGCATGGTAACCAGGGGACTCGTACTTACATACCGGTGCCCTTTTTTATGACCGATCAAGGTTTCGGGGTTTGGATTGAAACTGATCATTATTTACAATTTCAATTTGGCCAAAATCTGAAAGAGGTCGAATCGTCCGAAATTGTAATCAAGTATCCTGAATCTGCTTCAAAAAGTCAATTCAAAGTCCATATGTTTAAAGGGTCGATGAAAGAGCAGCTGACTGAATTTAATCAAGCGACTGGTGGAGCGAAAATGCTGCCAGCTTGGGCTTTGGGTCTTTGGATGTCTAGTAACAATTGGGATCGCGATTCGGTGGTTCGTCAGGAAGTTGACCAAACTTTAGCTTTGGATATTCCAACTACTGTGATTGTTTTTGAACAATGGAGCGACGAACGAAC
>JAITFB010000093.1 GCA_031281695.1 Candidatus Servula neotermitis | reverse complement strand
CAACAGATCTACGTTCAAATGTTACTCCAGCGAATTTGCCAGAATTTTATAAAGCTTTCAATATTAAACCTTCCGATCAGCTCTATTTACCACCAGGTAGACGAGTATCGATTTGGTAGTCCTTTTGTAAAATGAACGCATAATTTTCTCGATTTATCGCGACACTTTAGCAGAATTATAAGTTTTATAGTGAGATGCCGACCAGGTGGTCAAATGCTGGAAATTTAATTTTATGGGTTGATGATGTGTTCTGGTCTTGCAGTGGGTTGGATGATGAGGTAAACTCGGTTCAGAGCGGACTTGTCGGCTGATATGTTATTGCCTAAACTGAAAATATGGAAACCAAAGTTACAATCGTCGGCGCTGGCGCAGTTGGTTCGACTACTGCTTTCGCTTTAGCGCAATCTGGGCTGGCCAGGAGAATCGTATTGCTCGATCAATTTTATGAAAAAGCCGAGGCTGAAGCTTTAGATATTCAACATGGTTCGTTATTTTTTCCAGTGGTTGACCTCAAACCGTCAATCGATCCTAAATCGGCACGCAATTCCAATGTGATCGTAATTACGGCTGGACCTCGTCAAAAACCTGGCCAAAGTCGGATTGAAATGACTGAAGCCGCAATCGCTATGATGACTTCGATTTTACCCCCTTTGGTTAAAGTTGCTCCTAAGGCTTTGTTCTTGATTGTAGCTAATCCAGTAGATATTTTGACTTTTGTTGCTCAAAAAATCGCAGGATTGCCATTAGATCAGGTGTTTGGCTCTGGGACCGTTTTGGACACTTCACGATTACGAGCTTTGTTGGCTCAAAAAACTGGTGTAAATTCGCGTAATATTCATGCATATATTGCTGGAGAACATGGAGATTCGGAAGTCCCGCTTTGGAGTTCGGCCACGATTGGGACGACGCCTCTGTTAGATTTTCAAGAATTTGAAGGTTGCCCAGCTTTAACTCAAGAGTTACGCGAAGAAATTTATTCTGAGGTAGTGAATGCAGCTTATAAAGTGATAGCTGGAAAGGGCGCGACCAATTATGCAATTGCCTTAGCTTTAGTAGATATTTTACGGGCTATTTTGCGCGACGAACGTCGTATTCTCCCTATGTCCACTCGTATTACTGGAATTTATGGGGTGGAAAATGTAGCCATGAGCATGCCTTTTGTTGTAGGGCGAACCGGAATTTTACAAGAAATAAACACTCCTTTGTCTCGCGATGAGTTGATGAAATTGCGTCAATCTGGTCAAATTTTGCGCGAAACCCTCGCAAGTGTCGGTTATTAGTTGTTATAAGCTAGAAAATTGGGGTCAAATTTTTCTTTGATAGCTAATAAATGGATTATAGCGTTGGATTATTGTGTCCGCGAGTCGAAACGGAACGCTTTTGGTTATTTAAAGTGTGGCGAATTTGTCTTGAATTTGAAATGCGAACCCAGTTAAACTGTAATCAGTCCGGGTGGCGAAATGGTAGACGCGCAAGCTTGAGGTGCTTGTGTCCGATATAGGACATAGGGGTTCAAGTCCCCTTCCGGACACGTGAAACAAGTAGTTATTGTAGGAGCGAACCACAGCGGCATTTCGGCTGCAGTGCATTTGTCCAAAAACCCTGAGTTTAAAGTCACTTTGCTGGAAGCATCCGATTTTATTTCGTTTGTAGGCGCGGAAGCTTTGTTATGGGTTTTAGGTATCATTAAAGACCCTTCGCATATGGGTTATACTAATCCTAAAAAAATACAAGCTAAAGGGATTGACTTACGATTGAATTCTCCAGTTGTGGATTTAGATTTCGTTCATAAAAGCCTGACGTATTTGGATTTGAATGCTTTGGAAACTGATTCAAACGTTTCCATTTCTTCTCAAACGCCTTCTGCGGAGACGCCGATTCCCGATGGCGGTGTTGCCCAAGACACAGCTAAAACCACAATCACTTTTGCGTCGACTATTGATCCAGCGATTATCGCTAACCCAGGGGTCCCGACCAAGATCATTAAGTATGACTATTTGATTTTGGCCACTGGCTCTCGTCCTTTACTTCCAGCCATTGAGAATACTCACCATAAATATACTCAAACTGTGAAGAATTTGCATGACGGTAAGGCCTTAAAGCATTTAGCGGACAATCCCGATATTCAATCTGTGGCGGTGATCGGCGGGGGATATATAGGGGTTGAGACCGCGGAAGCTTTAGCGCACGTGGGGAAAAAGGTCACTATTTATCAATCCGATTCTCAGCTCTTAACCGGTTTTTATGACAGCGAAATAATTGAATTGTTGCATAATCGTTTATTAGAGCATCATGTGCAAATTAAGTTGAACCATCGTGTGGATAGCTTAGATGATATTGAGGCGGATGCATTCATTTTTGCTTTGGGCTTTCGAGCCAATACGGCTCTGGGCGGAGAGCAAATAGCCAGATTAGATTTAGCCCATTGTTATCTGGTCGATGAATTTCAAAAGACCAACCAACCTCAAGTTTACGCCATCGGTGATTGCGCATCTTCATTCAATAATGTGACCCGTGAGCCGACTTACTATGCATTGGGCTCTAATACTTCTACAACAGCTTTGATCGCGGCGCATCATATCATGGGTATAAAAACACCGAATTTAGGAAGACAAGGGGCGAATGCGATTGATGTTTTCAATTTGAAACTCTGTAGTGTAGGAATTACTTTGCAAACGGCGTTGGCTAATGGGATGAAAGCGGATGCATCAACATGTATGGATCAACTCAAGCAAGAAGATTTTATCGAAAACAATTCCCAAGTGCATATTTCTGTCGTTTATGAGACTGAAACTAATCGATTATTAGGCGTTCAACTGGCTTCCGATACTGACGTGAGCGAAATTTTGCATCTGTTTTCCTTGGCCATTCAAGAGGGTTTGACTTTAGAACATTTGAAATACTTGGATATGTTTTTTCATCCTACACTCAACAAACTGTATAACTTCGTTATCAAAGCTTTACACTTCGTGTGAATTTTTAGTTTTTATCTTCTTTCTGGTGTCGTTGATCCAGCACAATTCTGGCAGCAGCATAATCTTTTTCAATTGGTAAAAAGTACACGGTGACTAACATTATTACTGAAGCGATTAGTGGCGCCCAACCTAACATAAAGTTGATGGTGGAGATTACCGCATCAGGCTGAACGGCTAACTGCGCATCAAAACCAGCCATTTCTAAAGAGGATGAGATCATAATGGTGGCGCCAGCAGTGGCGAGCTTGGATGCCAAATTGTCTGAGGTGGCGATCATGGAGTCGATGCGCCGACCGTGCTGAGCTTCCAAAATGTCCACAATATTGTTGCGGTTGGTGTTGAACAAAACGAATGCAAAAGTGGCGGAAATTCCGACTGAAACAGCGTTGACGTAAATTGCGCCAGCCGAAAATGGATCGATCACGAACCAAATTTTACCCAAAATAGCCACAATCGCGCCAGCCATCATAGTGAACCTGCGCCCGATGGCCCGGTCAACTAAGCCGACGATCAAAGACGACAAAACCGATGAGACCAAATAGGCGGCTTGGACCATAGTGGCCGCGCCCGTGCTGCCCATAATGTAGGTGGCGTAGTAAGCCAAGCAGGTCATCAGCAACAAATTGATTACGCCGTAGCAAATTATGTAAACCATGTTATACCACCAAGACCGACAATGAACCAGCATTTTGGCGATGGTTTGGGCTGAAATCCTCTGCACATCCTCCGAAATTTGATGGACTCGTTCGCTGGTCGTGAAATAATGCACAAAGCTACCCACGATTACGATCACTCCCATAATAATCGCTACGATAAAGAACCCTCGCGGGGCTCCTGCGTCGACTAAATTACCTTTATTATCCAAAGCTCCGAACAATTGCAGTAAAGGCAAGCAAGCTAAAGCGCCGATGGCAGATCCGAGTCCTCCGCCCAAATTGCGAAACACGTTGATTGAACGACGATCCTGGTCCAAATCGGTGGCTAAACCAGCCATAGAGTTGTAAGGAATGCCCACGAAAGTGTTGAAAACTTCGAAGAGTATGTAAATGATTAGCGCGACTACTAAAGCTGGAGTTTCTTGCAGTCCGAAGTCACTGAATAACAAGACCACTGTAATGGCCCAAGGAATGCTATACCATAAAGCGTAGGGTCGAACCGCTTCGCCGTTTTTGAATCTGCGATTGACTGCCCAAAATCCTAGAAGCGGATCGTTGATGGCGTCCCAAACCGTGCCAATGGTCAAAATTATCCCGGCCCAAAACATATCCAGCATCAAAACGTTGGTCAAAAAGAATAAATAATACAGACTCTTGAACTGATAGACGATATTGTTGGATCCGGAAAAAGTCAAGAACCCCAGTTTCTCACTGATTTTAGTTCTGGGAATTTTAGTTCCAGCAGAGTCCGCTGCGTTAGTGTCAGCGGTTAGCAGTTGGCTGTTAGCAATGGGCTCAGGATTGCCAGTCTGATCAGAGCCT
>JAITFB010000042.1 GCA_031281695.1 Candidatus Servula neotermitis | reverse complement strand
TGGGATTTGGGGGTTGGTGAGAGATTTTGAAGAGGTTGATGATTCCTTTCGGAAATAGTTTTGCACAAATAAAAAAGTTTCTGAAAGAGCCCGGAATTGGGGGTAAGCTCTAGGGGTGGGAGGATGTGGAGGGGTGGGTGGGACCCGACTTCAAAAAACGGGTGCCGAAAAATTTGCACCTGCGTTAAAAAAAGGCCGAAATCCCCCCCCCGAATAGTCGAAACCATTCCGGACGTGACCTGACGCAGACATATATATAGATTAGCATAGGGGTTGGGAATTGTTCTAGGGGTTGGTTAGGTGGGATCGCCAGAAGTGAAAGAGCCGTGGGCAGGAGGTTGGAGATGTGTTGGGTAAGAGGGCGGATACATCGATCCGCCCCTACAACGCAGGATTGGGTTTGGGTTAAGTGAGTTGATCGAGGGTTAGACCGGTCACTGCGACAATGTCATCAAGGTTCATCCCTCGTTTGAGCATAGCCTGAGCGATTTCGCGCTGTTTGTTTTGTTCGCCTTGTTGGAGACCTTGTTCGAGACCTTCTTGTTTGCCTTGTTGGAGACCTTGCTCAAGCCCTTGTTGTTTAGCGATCCTTACGTTGGCTTTTAAGGATGCCATATCTTGTTCACGTTTGAAAACCGACATAGCTGCCAAGCGATCAGCAAAACTAATGTTATAGTCATTCATTTTGCTCCATGCTTGGTCAATAATCGATGACTTTTGAGCAATTGCCATTAACTCCTCCTTACTCTGCGCCCCCACGAAGGCCAACCAGAACTCAATGCTCGGTTGTGCTGAACCAATATTAGGGAGCTCATCTATTTTTATTTTATCAGGAGAGAGCGTGACAATATTGAAGAGTTCAGTTAAATTTGTATAACGTTTCACTGCTAAAAGTTTATAAGAGTGGATCACATCATCGTCTTCCTCCCAGGGGATATGAGAAGTGATCCAAATCGATACCGCAGGTTTTAATTCGCTGTACGGCTTGCCCTTAATCGATTGACTGACGATTAGACGAAAACCATAATACACCATTCTTTCAGCCAAATCTGATTGCGAATAATTTTGCATTTCTAAATTAATCAAACGACCAGTTTTATCCTGGACGAATATATCCATTTCTGTATATTTTTCGTCAATCGAATCGCCGATATTATTAGGGTCGAGATACTGTAACTCGTCGAAGTCACTTTTGTCACCGCCCAATATGCTGAAGAGCAATGAAGCCAAGAACGCTTTATTCTCCTCAGTGCCGAAAAACCATTTAAACACCAAGTAGTGATTCAAATAGTAATACTCTCGTTTTTTCAAAATAATCTGATCCATTTTCTTCAGGTTTTCTTTCATAAGGTATGCCTTTCTACATTGTTTCGCAGCTCCTGCTGCAAGCTAAGTTCAGATTATCTCCCGATTTTAGGGTCTAAAATAACATTTTTATTTGTGCAAAACCTCTTTCAGGAGAAAATCACAACTAAAATAATTATTCTGAAACTAAAATATGTGCGGTATGATAACGGAAAGTTTATCGTTAACCAAAACTCCACTAGCGGGAGGTTGGTTAATTGGAGGGAGGGAGCAGTTGGCGGGAGGCAATCAATAGCTAATAGTTAACAGTAAATAATCGATGAGAGATGGTATCTGCGAAGGAGCCTTTGGCGGGGGGAAATTAATAGTTAATAATCGATGAGAGATGGTGTCTGCGAAGGAGCCTTTAGCGAAAATAGTAGGAATTAGTAGTTAGTTACGTGGGATTGGCGAGGGTGAAGGAGCCGTTGGCGGGAAAGTAGGGGTTAGGAATTAGTTATGCGGTGTGGCCATCACTGCTGGATCGAAAGCCCAATCACCTCAAGCTTCAGGGATTGTTAATTGATAACTGAACAGACCGGCAATCTCAAGAGTACCCTAAAATATATTGGCACAATGATATATTTATGACCCTTAGACCATATTTTGTGGGTGGCCGGAAATAAAAGCTTCAATATTGTTCAGACCTAATTCAATTGTACGCCAAGAAGTTTCTATCGTGCGGTAAGCGTTATGGGAAGTATGAACCACATTTTCTAACTCGCGCAGAGGATCATCTTGAGCCAAAGGCTCTTTTTCCCAAACATCGAATCCGCCTTGAATATCGCCTTGAGCCAAACGCTCATACATAGCCCCAGCTTCAATGACTTCAGCTCGAGCGGTATTAATGATAATTGAGCCCGGATTCAATTTAGCTAAATGATGCGATTTAATCAGGCCAAATGTTGCATCATTAGCGGCCAAATGCACACTCACGATTTGGGAATTATTCATTAGGTAATCCAAATCATCCGTAAACTCCCCTTCGACCGATTGAATGAACCCTACATCTTGGACAATATCCCAAGCTAAAATTTTCGCACCAAGAGCATAACACATTTTTGCATATTCTTTACCGATTCCTCCCAAACCCAAAATCCCTACGGTCTTTCCTTTGAGTTGAGTTACAGTCGGTTTCGGCCAATGACCAACCCGAATTTCGCGGTCGACTTGAACGATTTTACGAGTACAAGCCAAAGTCAATGCTAAAGTATGTTCCGCTATCGCATAATCGTCGAAATGCACCAATCGAGTACAGACCGTTCCTTGAGCCTGAATCTCCGCAACATCATTGACTGTCTCAACCCCTGTATAACAAAACGAAACCAATTTAGGGGAGTCGTTTGGACCCAACTGAGAAAATACCCCTTTAGGACAAGCCCCGACCAACAAAACAAAATCTTGACCTCTGAGTCGCTCTACCCATTGATCAACTTGAGAAGAACCATCGTGATAGACGAAAACTTGAGAAAAAAGTTCTCGGCATCGAGCATCAAACCAATCGCTTCGTAAAACGGGCTCGGAGATGGGATCATATGCTGGAATAACTAAAGAATAACTCATGCTAATAGCTTAACCGATTAAATTATAACGCCGGAAAAACCTAATCATCGAATGTCACTAACTGCGATTAAGTATTCGATTTGCCTAAATTAGTGTTCATAATCGTATTAATCGACCAGCAGTTTGAAAACTCAGCTGTTACTAAATCCTCGAATTACTGACCTGTAAAAGCCCAAGACCTAAAATCGCCAGTCTTGTAATTGAGTATTAAGATGCAGTTTTTAAATACTGATTAATCGCCTTCGCAGCGGCTTTTCCAGCACCAAGCGCCAAAATAACGGTCGCAGCACCACTCACAGCATCCCCGCCAGCCCAGACTTTAGACTTAGTAGTTTGCCCAGTAGTTTCATCAGTCACGATAATACCACCCCATTTTTGCAAATCCAAACCAGGAGTAGTTTGACCAATCAAAGGATTGGGCGAGTTACCAATGGCCATGATTACGCAATCGCATTCGAGCGTCACGTATTCGCCAGTAGGTTGCGGACGTCGTCGACCCGAAGCGTCAGGTTCTCCCAAAATCATAGTTTCGCATTTGACTTGGTTGACCCAATTATTTTCGTCAGCTTGGATTTCCACAGGTGAAGTCAACATTTGGAACTTAATACCTTCTTCTTTAGCGTGTTCAACTTCTTCAGCGCGCGCTGGTAATTCAGCTTCGGAACGCCTATAAATAATAGTTACGTCAGCGCCTAAGCGCCGAGCGCATCGAGCTGCATCCATGGCTACATTTCCACCACCAACTATAGCAGCTTTTTTAGCGCGATAAACCGGAGTTCGAGTTTCAGGCAAATAACCTTTCATTAAATTAGTTCGAGTCAAATACTCGTTAGCTGAAAAAACTCCATTGAAATTTTCGCCGGGAATATTCATAAAAGTCGGCAATCCAGCGCCGGATCCAATATAGACTGCGTCGAAACCTTCCAAGTCCAACAATTCGTCAATAGTGACCGATTTGCCTACAATAACATTGGTCTTGATTCTAACGCCTAACTCCTTCAATTTAGACACTTCCCGGGCTACAATATCTTTAGGCAAACGAAACTGAGGAATGCCATATTCCAAAACTCCGCCAGGCTTATGCAAAGCTTCAAAAACCGTTACAGCATGCCCAGCTTTAGCTAACTCTCCAGCAGCGGCCAAGCCTCCAGGTCCTGAACCAACAATCGCCACTTTCTTTCCAGTAGGGTTGGGAACTCGAGTCGGATCTTCTAAATTTTCACGCGCAGCAGTATCAGCTACATATCTTTCTAGGTAACCAATTCCGACGGGTTGACCGTTCCGCGCCCTTACGCAAACTGATTCGCATTGGCTCTCTTGAGGACAAACCCTTCCGCAAATAGCTGGAAAAAGATTTTGGCGCTTAATGGTTTTAATGGCAGCTTTGGGATTATCGCGCACAATGCAATTGATAAACGCTGGAATGGGAACACCTACTGGACACTTCCCTACGCAAGGTTGATCTGGACAACCTAAACAACGCATAGCTTCGTTAATCGCAGCTTCTCTGTCTAAGCCTAAAGCTACTTCATCGAAATTCGTAATCCTTACCTCAGGACTCAACTGAGGCATAGGAGTTTTTTCTTTTTGGCGGTTAATTTTTTTTACTTCAGGCATTGCATACCATCCCAACTTCTTGTACATTCGCTTGTTCTTTATCGCGGTATTGAGTATTACGACGCATCAATAAGTCGTAATCAATCAAATGTCCGTCGAAATCTGGCCCATGAACGCAAGCGAATTTAGTTTCAGAGCCGACTTGTACGCGGCAAGCGCCGCACATTCCAGTTCCATCGACCATAATTGGGTTCATGGAAACTTTAGTTTTGACTTTATATTGCTTAGTGAGTTGAGCGACAAACTTCATCATGATCACAGGTCCGACCGCAAAAACTTCATCGTATTGATGGCCTGCGCAAATCAATTCTTCTAAAGCGTTGGTGACTAAACCTTTTTGACCATAACTTCCATCATCAGTCATCATCCTAAATTCAGCGCTAAAATCTTTAAACTCATCTTCTAAGATAACTAAATCTCGCGTACGAAATCCCACAATCGAATGGACGACCGCCCCATCTTGAGCGAATTGGCGAGCGACTGGTAAAGCGATAGCGCAACCAACTCCTCCGCCGACAACAGCCACTTTATTTTTTCCTTGAGTTTCGGAAGCAATCCCTAAAGGACCAGCAATATCGGATAAATAATCTCCAGGTTTTTTTCGATCCAACAAGAAAGTTTCGCTTCCAACAATCTGGAAAATAATTTCAATATGACCTAAGCCGCGATCATAATTGGAAATAGTCAAGGGGATACGCTCCCCCGCTTCATCAGTGCGCACAATCACAAACTGACCCGGTAAAGCTTTTCTTGCGACTTCAGGCGCTTCAACCTTCAAACGAGTTACAGTAGGATTTAGATGTTCAACTTCTAAGACTTTGTACATATGTTTAGTTTAAAGGAATCGAGAAAAATAATCGGATGTCAATGATTAATTGAACCTCAAACTATATTCAAAGTAATAGTCGTACCAGCTTTAACCACCGTTTCCGCTGGAGGATCTTGCGATTGGACTAATCCTAACGCACCGCTACCGATTTGCAAATCCTCATAGAGCAATCCTAAAATTTCCAAAGCTTGATGCGCGTTGGCTTGACTCTTCCCAACCAAATTAGGCACTGTCACAGGCTTGCCCAACGAAATAACTAAAGTAACTGTATCGCCTTGACGTAATTCAGCCTCCGCTTTAGCCGATTGCCCCATCACCGAATCTTGAGCATATTCTTCAGAATATTCCTCAGTCAGCTGAAACTTTATCTTAAGCCGATCTAATTGAGCTATAGCTTCGGATCTCGACTCATTCAATAAGTTCGGCATTTTTACGGGTTCAGGCCCGTTGCTAACAGTCAAGGTAATAGTTTCGCCATAAATTACTGATTCTTCAGTTGAGCGAGAAGCGTCCATTACTTGGTCTTTAGGCACTTCTAAACTATACTTGGATTGAGTTGTCACTACAAAACCCGCCGCTTTGAGAATCTTTTCGGCTTCGCTAACAGGTTTTTTAACAATTTCAGCTGGAAACTTCACATAATGAACGCCTTTAGAAACGATCAAAGTCAAAGTAGTTTCGTGGTATTTAAATGAGCTGCCTGGTTCCGGCTGGCTAGTAATAACTGAGCCCAAAGGGATGCTGAGCGACCAATCTTCCAGACTTTGAAACACAATCGATTGTTCATTTAGATAATGTTCAGCATTAGCTTGGGTCGCTCCAACTAAATCCAGAGGGAAAGTTCTATAAGCTCCAGGACCTTCATTATTCCACCACCACCAACCTCCTACTCCCAAAGCGACTAAAAAAATCAAAGCAATTATTATATTACGCCCTCGATGCCTGGGCTTAGCGTCAATATCTTGGCTAACTGGATCGCTCAAAAAATTAGAGCTGGCATTAGCGTTGGCGTTTTTAGCTGGTTCATTTTGACTATCAGCAATTGATAACTGACTGCTATGATCCAAATTCGCGTATCTGTCGTCTTGAGGCCCTTGTACAATTTCAGTGTCAGCATCTTCGAGCTCCAAAGGTAAAGCTGCTGGAGCTTGAAATACTTCAGTTGCTTGGTTCATGTTATCCCAGTCCGAAGTTTTTTGATTCAAATCCTGAGGTCTCAAAGCGGCTTTGACTTGAACGGCCAATTGCAGAGCTTGAGTAGCGTTTTCAGGTCTAACTTGGAGGTCTTTGGAACAAAAAGTTTCGATTAATTTAGATACATAAGGGTGAATGTTTGAATAAAGCTGATGAACATTAGGGACAGTTTTTTTTACGTGCATAAAAGCAGTTTGAACAGCAGTTTTTCCAACATAAGGCGGCTCCCCAGTCAAGAGTTCAAACATTAAAACGCCTAATGAATATATATCAGCTTGCGGAGACACGACGCCGCGATCTACAATTTCCGGAGCAACATATGCGACAGTCCCTAAAATGATCCCAGTCGCAGTTGATTTCGATTCAGCTACAGCTTTACTCAGGCCAAAGTCAGTCAAGTGGACTCCCCCATGGCGGTCGATCAATACATTTTCGGGTTTAATGTCTCGGTGGACTAAGCCTAAAGAGTGAGCGTTTTCTAAAGCCTGTAAAAGAGCTATTACTGTATTGAGCGAGTCTTTGACTGAAAGAGTTTTTTCCCGTTTTAAAAGTTCCCGTAATGTAATACCTTCGACATACTCCATAGTTAAATAACGTTGACCTTCAAATTCACCTTGGTCATAAATACGAACGATATTTTTATGATTTAATTGAGCAGCAGTCCTGGCTTCTCGATCGAAACGCCGTAAAAAATCTTGGCCTTCTTCTCCTTCAGTCAAATGTTGATGCATTAATTTGAGCGCAACTAAACGATCCAATTTTCGATCATAAGCCTGATAAACCGTAGCCATTCCGCCGCGAGCGATTTTAGCTAGAACTTCATATCTTCCATCAACCAACTGTCCCACCCGCTGGTCAGCTTCGTTATCCAAGGACATATTATAATTTTAGTTTAGCTAACTAAAGATTAGGGATTAGGATATACTGGATGGATATTTGAAGGCGAATTTATTTCTAACGACTAGTTAACCAAAAAATTAGAAAAGCTAACAGTCCTAAAGCGATCCCAGCAAAAACCGCAGCAAAGTACGGTACGACTAACCAAAATTTGGAAAATTGGGGGTCAGGGGCTTGATACTTCTTTTCAAAACTTCGAGGTTCATGAAATCCAGGCAGAGTTTCATTTAATCCTAAATCTAAAACTTGATGCGTTGGAGCGTGATTAGAGATCGATCGAGGCTCAACCTCTTGATCATTTTCCAGCTCATTGTCCTTTAATGGAGCTTCAAAATCGAACGAATTCATAAAAACTTTCAAGTTGGATTAATTGATTCGTCCGAATTTTGACCTGAATTATTTAGATCAGCGTCTGATTGAGGATTAGATTGAGAGTTCGTAGAATTAGTTTGGGAAAAGAATTTTTTCAATTCAGCGTCCCAATCTAAGGTTGATTTCTTCTCAGTAGGAGATGATGATGATGATGAAAATTTCGGAGGGTTAAAATAAGTATCCAAATGCTTCAATTGGTCTAAAGAAGGCAAATTATCGAAACGATCCCAAATAGCATCGCGTTCAGCTCGATCCATCGACTGATAAGCCCTTAGCCAAAAATCATAAGCTTCAGTATTGCCTGTCAAATCCAGCGGATGACCTAAAATAAATGCAATGGCTGATTCGATCGAACCAAAATTAGTACGTCGGCGTCGGAAAATTTCTAACAATGATCCAGCATATTTGGAATTTTTACTCATAACTTTATAAGCGCTCACGCTGGCCCAGGCTTCAATTAAAGACATCAGCCATTCAATTCGCTTTAAAATCAATTCAGAAGGTTTAGGCTCGGTTTCGCTGGAAGTAGAAGCATCGCCTTCGTCAAATGCTTGATGAATCAAAGACTCAATATCTTCATAGTCATCGTATTGCGCGCGAGCTAATGCACGCTCGGCCTTGTCTTGAAACAGTTGAAATGGATTGACCGATTTACGCATAAAGTGATTAGCGAACGCCCGTAGCTGCGAAGTAAGCCAGGAATGCTGAGAAAATAAATTATTAATCAAAATCCCATGTAATAAAGAGAATTTCAATAATGAACGAAATGGGACTGGGAGCTCATTAGCGTAAATTTGATAATTCTCTATAACTACTCCTAAACAATCGTCTGTCAGCGGAATGCCCATATCTGAACTGGATAAAGCGTAACGCGCGCTCAGACCTAAACTTTCACTGATCTTGAACGCGAACATGGTCTGGGCCAAATTAGTCGGCGAAACATGCCCTAGACTATGGGAAAATACTGAACTGAATTCATGTACGCGCAAACCCAAAAAGGGCGATCCTCCATCAGTCTTTTCGTCAATAAGCTTGCCTTGACGAATCAACAATTGTTTCAACGGTTTAGTCAACTCCAACCAAGTATCTACCGTGTTTTCTATCCAATCTAGCGGTGTCCAACGCTCTAAGCGGGGAATAGTTTGAACAATTTCGCTCAGCTCTTTTAGAGGCTCTAATGAATCTCTAACTAATACGTCCAAACTCATTTGAGAACGATGACTTTTGGATGGCGCGGCCAAATTAGTTTGAGCTAAACGTACGACTTCGCTGCGTAAAACATCAGGGCTTGGATCTTCTAATAAACTCATTAACGAATCGACCACATTGTTGAAGTCGTATAAGTTAGCTTTCAATCTCATAGTGGCGGGTTTCTTACGCGAGCGGACTAAAATTTGAGCATCATCTACTTTTTTTAAAGATTGGTGTAATTTTTTTTGCATTTTCGATTGTTGCTGCTCTTTCAAGTTAGCTTTATCTGACGCGCCGAAAGCTTCTTGGATTTTTTCGCTTAGCTCTTGCATCAACTCCGAAAGCTGTTCAACCGACTCAGGATCAAACTCATCTTCGGGAGAATTCAGAGCATCTAGTTCATCGCTCACTATTTTATTTTAGAACTAAGATTGAGATTTCGCTGGCCAAATTCCTTCTAAAAACTGAGATTTGGCGCGAGATCGTTTATTTTGGGATCGTTTAGCGCGGGCATAAGAAATGTAGAGTCGCTCTTTAGCCCTGGTGATAGCAACATAAAGTAAACGCTTTTCTTCATCTAGTTGACCTTGAGTTTGAGCTTCCATATATGGCAAATTTCCTTCATAAACTCCTACGACAAACACAATTTTAAACTCTAAGCCTTTGGCCGCATGAATAGTTAGGACACTAACTCCCGCAGGCTTGCCCGCTGGAGGTTTAGCCTCAATGGGTTTAACGCTATGAGTCGCTGGATTTTTAGCTGGAGACAAGAGTCTTTCGATTTTTTTAGGCAACTGCGATGTCGGTTCAGCTAATTTGAAGGGTAAATATTCCGCCCCTACAATGCTAAGCTCGTCGTTATCATTATCATCGTCGCTCAGATCATCGTTATTTTGAAGTTCAGGTTCTATATGAGCGTCATCGATTTTAAGCGCAAATTGTTGGTTGCGATCGTAAGCTTTGACGCCATGCTCTTTCAATTTCGCGATAACCGATCCGCTAGATAAATTAGTACGGGTCAAAATTGCGACTTCGGGAATATCTCGATCGGGGAAACTGGCGATTAATTGGGCGATTGCTTCTAGTTCAGCTTCGTCAGACTCGAAAATTTCAAACTTAACGCTGGTTCCGTATTTTTTGCGAGTAGTCAAATTTATAGTTCCAGGATTATTTTGAACTAAGAAATTAGCTAAAGCTACTGGCGCGGGAACTGATCGATAGTTCACAGCTAAACTCACATCTATAGCTTCTGGATATTTTTGTTTGAAGTCTAAAAGAAACCTCGGAGTCGCTCCAGCGAATGAATAAATGGTTTGATTTGCGTCCCCTACGACGCACAAATTACGATTTTTCCCCAGCCATTGGTTCAATAAAAACTGTTGAATCGGCGAAACATCCTGATATTCATCAACTGTAATAAAACGATAGCGTTTATGAATTTTTTTCCGGACGGAATCATGTTTGACTATCATGTACGATGCCAATAAAAGTAAATCATTAAAGTCAATTACGTTATTTTTGACTTTAGCAGTCTCGAACGCTTGATAAATGCGGCCGAACACTTGAGGAGGAAGGCTAAACGGCACTGGCCGTCCCAGTTTTTGAACCGCCTCGACGTATCGAAATTGATCAATCAATGAAACTTTAGCCCAAGCAATTTCATCTAAAATTGCTTCAACTACTGGAGTAATTATAGATTGTTCATCTTCTCCAGCTTGAAAAGCTTTTTGAACTTGCAAAGGATTAAGTTCATCAAAAAACTCTTCAGCATAAAAAATTTGACCCCGTAAAATTTTCAAATAACCTTGGCCTTGGAGAGTATGCACTCCTTGAATTAAATATGGTCGTAAATTGGTTTTTAACTCAGGGATCGGCGTATCGCAGACTTCGGGCCAATAAGTATTTAGATCCAAAAGTGCTTGAGCATGAAAAGTACGAACTTGGGGACTGTCAATGCCAAGACTTTGTAAACGTTCTCGCATTTCTAAAGCGGCTTTGGAAGTAAAAGTGACTGCAAGAACTTCGCGAGAAGACCAAGCTCCGAGCGCTGCGCCATAAGCAATCCTATGCGTGATTGTTCGAGTTTTTCCAGTTCCAGCGCCTGCGAAGATTCGAACAGGTCCATCCAATGCCCGAACCGCTTGTTGTTGCTGTTCGTCTAATTGAGCCAAGATTTTCTCAGGATTCGCAAGTCGTGCCATTAGGTTAGTTTAGGCTAAAGATTAAAATTGAGTTAGCGCTCAACTGTCGAAAGCTGATTTACTTTAGTCAATCATTGGCGCACGAGACTTAACTAGATAAACTGTAAGAACATTGAAGCGAATCATCTATAGTTTATGCGCCATCTTAATATTTTGGGGGCTGGCGATGCCCTTGCCTTTAGTAGCCGAATCGCCTGGGCCAACGCGTGATGTCTTGGGTCAAACTGAAACTACTCAGAGCGCTTTAGATGACAACACTGAAAGCCAGGATAACTCAGGTTCTAACAACGAAGATCTAGACCCCAGTATGAGTCCAGATGCGAGCGATGGCCAAGAGTCAAAAACTATAATTGATTTAATCCAAATCGTTCCTAAAGCGAATGGATCAGTTCGCCAAAATTCCGAAGGGCGCTTACTTTTGACCACAGTTACAGTTTGGGGAGGACCGAGTTTTTACATGAGCTTGCCTGAAGCCATTTATCATTATTTTTCGCCCAATCAAGTCGTCATGCCGACTGAAGCGGTCTATGGGTTCAATAGAACTTCTGAAGAAATTAATCAAGAAAACCAAGAGTCGATGGAGAATTCCCAAGATTCCGCGGTCACAGCAGCTTTGAATTTTTTGGGATTGACTAGCGATGACTATGAAATCAAAGTGTCCTTAAATGACGTTGGGGGTCCTAGCGCAGGATTAATGTTCACTTTAGGCATACTTCAAAAAATTGGTCCAATGGATTTAACCAAAGGGTCAGTCATCGCTGGAACTGGGGAAATTTCAACTGACGGAGTCATCGGAGCAATTGGAGGAATCAACCAAAAAATCGCTGGAGCTAAACGAGACGAAGCAAAGTTATTCTTATTTCCTTTCGATAATTGTTCAGCAATCAATCGAAACTCCATGGCCGCGCTTCCGCTTTATCCTGTAGCTAACATTAACGAAGCGGTTCAAATTTTAGAAAATGAAACTTTTACTTCTGATTTATCGAGCGACGAAATCTATGATCAAAATTTAGCTCGACTCTCGAAAGTGTGCTTTATAAACGACTAAAAGGCGTTGATAACATCAAAAAGATCCAATTTGATTTCATCAGCTCGTTCGCGCGCCCATTGATCGGCTGATTTAACATCCTCAAGCGTAAGTTTGGACTTGGTGTTGGTAAATTGCCCTACAACTTGATCAATTCCGCTGACAATATCTAAAAAGCCGATTTCATTTTGAATGAATTTTTCAACCAAAATTTCATTAGCCGCATTATAAACTGTGGCGAACAAAGGACCTTGAGCCAAGCATTTACGCATCAAACTAATAGCTGGAAAAGCTTGATTATCTACGTTCAAAAAAGCTAATTTTTGAACGTCGGTTAAATCGACCGACTCAATTTCATTGGGAATCCTCCGATGGACGCCTAAAGCAACGCTGATCGGAATTCTCATATCCGGCGGAGCAATTTGAACTGAAGTGGATCCGTCAACGAATTCAACAATTGCATGGACTTGAGAAGTTCGTTCAACTTTGATTTCGATTTTATCAGCTGGCAATCGAAACAAGGCGCAAGCTTCAGCTAATTCCAAAGCTTTATTAACTAATGTAGCTGAATTGATAGTGATGACTTGCCCCATTGACCACGTCGGATGTTTTAAAGCATCTTCTAAAGAGGCATTGAATAATTGACCAATATGTTTTCCGAAAAAAGGTCCGCCGGATGCAGTAATAATCACGCGTCGAACATCAGCAGGATCTTCGTTGCGTAAAATTTGCCAAATTGAAGAATGTTCGGAATCCAGCGGAATTATTTGTTTTAAATACCGGTCTAATAAAGGTCCGCCGGAAACTAAAGTCTCTTTATTCGCTAAAAGCAGCGTCGATTTTGAACTCAAGGCCGCTAACGATGGAAACAATCCGAAATAACCGCCAATAGCATTCACGACAAAAGTAGCCTTGGATTTAGCCAGCTCTAAAAGTACTTCTCGTCCATCGCGTTCATAGACCACGACTTTCTTAACTTGAAATCGTTCAGCTTGAGTTTTTAAAAGTTCTGAATCATGTTTAGCCGCTAATCCAACCACTTTGATGCGTTCTTTGGGTAAAGCAACTCGGTTAAAAGCACTAATCACTTCTAAAGTTTGGGTCCCCACCGATCCAGTGGATCCTAAAATAATTACGCTCGTCATAAACTCAAATTTAAAACTCTCATGCTCATACTCAATCGCAGACCGTTAGCCTTTGATTTATAGTTGTTATACACTCTTACATCTTACTCGATTAAGCCAAGCCGTAGATCTTCAATAGCGAACTGCGAGAATCAGTGGGCAAAAAAGCATTAGGTATCGCGCGAATTTCCACCGTTTTATGAGGGCAAGCCACTTGAATTTGTTCGCCCAATCCACCGTGTAAGACTCCATCTTCTAAAGTCAAAATATAATCATAAGGTTGAAGTTGATCTAATAATTCGGAAGTCAAAGGCCAAGGCCAAAGCGGAGCGATGATATCAAAATCCTGGTAAAAAGGGTTAGCTAAAACTGACTCGAGTAGAGGACCTAAAGCCAATACACACTTTTGCCGACCAGCAGATTGAGGAATAGACAATTGCGCAGGAATTGCCCCTTTAGGGTATCGAACGATATTGACTCCTTGAGTGGATACCGCCTCTAATAGTGCCCGCTTTAAAGATTTGGCATCGTAAGGGGTCGCAATGCGAACATTAGGAATTTTCGAAAACAACGCCATATCCCAAATTCCGTTATGAGATGCGCCATCGTCGCCAGTCACGCCCGCTCGATCTAAAATTAAAGTTAACGACTGGTTATGCAAAGCCACGTCCATTAAGAGTTGATCGAAACCTCGTAAAGCAAAAGTAGAATACAGCGCGATTAATGGATGAAAACCTTTATAGGCCAGTCCAGCAGCCATCGTAAAAGCTTCAGCCTCAGCGATTCCTACGTCGAAAAAACGTTTGGGAAAAACATTTCGGAATAGATCTAATCCCACAGGACCAGTCATAGCCGCCGTAATAGTGACCAATTTGGGATATTGTTTGCCTAATTTTACCATCTCTTGACGAAACACTTCAGTCCAAGTATTTAATGCTGGAATATCTTGATCGTAATTCGCCGCAACAGCATGATAAGCGCCGGAATTATCGTGTTCTGCGACTTGAACGCCGTGACCTTTTTGCGTCACGACATGTACAATCGAAGGTTCATGCAAACGCTTGGCGCTACGCAACTCCTTTTCGATGAACTCAATGTTATGCCCGTCTATAGGTCCTAAATAAGTAATGTCATAGTCTTTAAACACGCCTCCAATATTAACCACCCGCACGAAAAATGATTTCAATTTATGAATAAATCCTCGGATTAAGCGCCCAGGCTTACCTAAATGATACAAAGCTCGTTTGGAAGTCGTCGAAAGAGCGTTCCATTGTTCAGAAACTTTCACAGTTTGTAAATAACGAGCCATCCCCCCTTTAGTCGGCGTATAACTCATGCCGTTATCGTTGATGATTATAGTCAAACGTTCGTTCATGGATTGAGCAATATTATTGATGGCCTCCCAAACTGGTCCGCCCGTCAAAGCTCCGTCGCCAATTACGACTACAGTATGCGCATCGCTATGGTTCAACAAATTCGCTTTAGCGATTCCGTCGGCCCAGCCTAAGGAAGATGAAGCGTGCGAATTTTCTAAAACATCGTGGAGCGATTCTTGTCGAGATGGATAACCTGACAACCCTTGAGCAGTTCTTAAATGCCGAAAATCTTGGCGACCCGTAATTAATTTATGAGTGTAAGTTTGGTGACCAGTATCGAAAATAATCGTGTCGTGCGGACTGTCGAACACGCGATGAATAGCTAAAGTCAATTCTACAGTACCCAAATTCGAACCTAAATGTCCCCCATTTTTTTTGACGCCGGAGATGATTTTAGCCCGAATTTCTTTAGCTAATCGATCTAATTGTTCATGGTTAAACTGTTTTAAATCATCGGGTTTTCGGACTTTTGGTAAAAGCTTAGAAGGCGATGCCTGGACTGAGTTGCGGCTCATGGTTTTAGTTTAACTGAAGGTTAAAGCCAATCTTTCTAAAGCATAAGTTCCAGCGCCAACATCGTTTAAAACAAATCGATAAGTTTCTTGTAATTGCTGAAGCATTTGGGCTAAGCGATCGGATGTCCAACGTTGAATAATTTCAGGACGCAATTTATTATTATAATACCACCGATTCAGTCCGCTGGCTTCAAATGAAATTTGATTCTCTACGACTGCTTGGGCCTTAATTAAATTTTCAGTTTTGGAACGCAATAAGCCCAAAAATTTCATAGGCTCTAAAGTGGCGCGTCTTTTGATCAACTCTTGAACGACCAAGCGTCGCTTACCTGAAGTAATAGCATCGACTAAAGTAAAAAGGTCATCATTGGTCAGGAGGGAAACGTATTCTTGAACCAGCGTTTGATCGATTCGTTTAGCTGGGCTCTCTTGAGCAATTTGATTAATAATGGCCACCAACAAATCTAAGTTTTGAGGAAAATACTCCAAAAAAACTAGTACACTATCATTGGTGATAGTCTTGGAGTGCATACCGAACACATCTTGAATAAATTTCTTGCGCTCAGTTTCATACTTAGGAGCTTTGATTTCCACCAACTCAGCTGAACAGCTTTGCAAAGTATGCTTTAAGTCAGTAATTCCAGTCCAAGAGCTCAAAGTAATCGCCATTTTGAAATCAGCATCTAAAGTCTTTTTATCAGCTAATTGATTCTGGGCAGTAAAATTCTTTTCAACCTGGGAAAGAACCTTAATCAAGGTTGTAATGTAGCTTTTAGGAGCTTGATCCAAATGCTTGATTAATAAAGGTTCATGATTCTCCCAAAGCGTAGGTTGAATCGCGCTATACAACCGCTCTTCTAAGTACTCGTTGTCAATAATTTGAAACTGCTGGTTCGAAAACCTTTGAGCTACAATCCGTTCAGCTAATAATTCCGAAGGACTAAGCACCACCACAATAGACATAATCTAAGGTTAGCAGGCTAAGTGAATTACGAACCGTGTCGTTTTAAAACGATCAATAAATTCATGGTCGCGTCAATCACCTCAGAATTATTTAAACACTCAGCGGACTTTCCCGAAAGTGACAATAATACTGGTTCTAAGGCTGAAACGTCATAATAACCAAACACTTGATCAAGAACTGCGAACGTAATATTGCAGCCCGAAAATTCCGAATAGATAGTATGGATAAACATTTGACGCTTAGCCGTCTCTTCGCCTTCAATGCGCAAAGCTCCCTTGGGTTGGGCTAGCTTTAGATCGTATTGACTAAGAACTTTGCGAATGCCTGGTAAAAGTTTTCGAACTGTAGATTCCGAAACGAACAGGTCTTCGGCCAATTTTTTTACGTAGATTTGATCGCGAGGGGCCTCTAAAAGACAACGGATAATCCTCAAAATGCGTTTTTGGGGGGTGTCGGGTTTACAAGCGTGAATGAACCAATCCAACTCTTTGAATAATTCAGCTTTTAATTTATATCCTTTAACGCTGGGTTGAATTAATTCAGGATATTCAGCCCGAATTTCAGTAATGAAAGTTTTTACACTCCTTTGCGATAATCCAGCGCGATCGGCCAAAGTTTTGGAGGTAACGAAGGTAGCGTCTTGAGGAAACTTCGACAATAAATCTATGTGTTTACTATGCAAAAAACTGGGTTTCACGTAGCCGCCAAGGCGACCCCTCTGAATGCATAATTTGTGTGTTCCACATAAAAAGCTTAAACGAGCTTCAGTTAGCCGCAATGGGGAATTTGATGCGAAATTTGCACCAATTTGGCCCAGTCCTAGAAGGCCATTCAAACAGTTTGCCATTGATCCACTTCTTTTAGCCATCGTCTTTTTGACTCGTGACTGGCAGTTGAGCCAATTATGGAGTATTTGGCCAGTTGAGCTAGGTCAGAGTCAACGGCGCGCATATATTCTCTGGCCACTACATATTGATACAATAATCGATGTTCAAATAATAAAGGATCGTCAGCATTCAAACAACAACGCACTCCAGCGTCTAAAAACTTATGTAAAGGAAAGTCTTTGTATAAATTCACTACCCCCAAATGCAAATTAGACACTGGGCTAAACTCCAAGGTAATATTTTGAGCCACAATTTCTCGAAGCAACTGCGGATCCCCTACAGCGCTGACCCCATGACCAATACGTTGCGGATGCAGTTTTTCAATAATGTCTTTTAAAGAATTTGGACCTAATATTTCTCCACCATGAGGAACCAAAATCAATCCAGCCTGCCTCGCCACATCAAATGCTGGTACAAAATCAGAAGTTGAACCCACTCGTTCATCATTAGATAAACCAAACCCAATTACACCTTGATCAGCGTATTTAGCGGCCAGTTCAGCCAATTTCAGAGCATGCTCGCCTCCATGCAATCGAGAAGCCGCAATAATTAATCCAACTTCAACGCCGAATTTAGCTGAAGCAGCTTGTAATTGCTCCAAAATGAATTCCACACACTTTTCATAACTGTTATCAAATAATTTGACATAAGTGGTGGGATCAACTTGAATTTCTAAACGTCGAGAACCTTCTAATTGATCATCTTCCACAGCTTCAAACAATATCCGTTGAATTTCTTGGGGGTGGTCAATACAACTGCGAGCTATCTCGTAGAGCTCTTGGAATTTGTGCCAACCGCGCTGACTGGGATCCAACATTACTTTAGAAGACTTTAAAAGCTGGTAAGGCAATTTAATATTTTTTTGCCGACACAACTCAATTAAAGTCCGCCCACGCATCGAACCTACAAAATGTAAATGCAAATGACATTTGGGCAATTGTGATAAATTTCGCATATATATTAAATTTTAGTTAGAATAAAATTATTATGGGACAAGAAAACACCAATCAAAGTCGAAGAGGCTTACCTAAAACTCCAGCCTTCGACAAACTTATGTTATCCAAGTGGGCTAAGCGAGGTCAATTCGAATTCAATCACGCCAAAAATCCCGCTTGGAATCAAGCCGTGGCCGCGCGACGCGCCACAGTTTACCGCAATTTCCACCAAATGACCAGTCTTTTAGGGACCGACCAAAAATTTGCTTTAGTCATCCCAGCAGGAACTCCCAAGACCCGCGCGAACGATTTATCTTATCCTTTCCGGCCTTTTAGCGCTTTTAGCTATCTAACTGGTTTAGGCCAGGACTATGAGCCTTACGCGGTTTTAGTCCTCCACGACCAAGATGCTTGTACGCTCTATACGCCCTCGCCTAAAGATTTTTCCACTCCAGACTTTTTCCGTAATCCTGAATTCGGCAGCTTTTGGATCGGTAATCGACCTACTCCAGCTGATTTTGAAAATTTTTGCGATATTCCCAGCCAAGACTTGAGTGCTTTACGTTCTAGTTTGGCGACTTTGCCTCAAGAAATTGTTGCTATTAGCAATATTGACCAAAACTTAGATCAATTACTTAACCAAAGCGGCTCTTATAGTTTAAAAAACCGATCCTACGAAAGATTTCTGTCTGAAACCATTTCGGAAGCTCGATTAATTAAAGACGACTTAGAGGTCGCTGAAATCCAAAAAGCCATCGATTTTACAAAATTAGGCTTTGAAAATGTTCTAAGCCATTTGAAACAAATTCTGAAGAACCCCCACGGCGAAAGATTGGCTGAATCCAAATTTCACGAAATCGCTCGTACTCTAGGCAATTGGGAAGGCTATGATTCGATCGTGGGCGCTGGAGCTGATGCTACGACTTTACATTGGATGCGTAATTCTAATCCCGTTCCAGCTAAATCATTAATCCTCATGGATGCTGGAGTCGAGGTCGATTCGCTTTATACTGCCGACATCACTCGCACTTTCCCAGTCAATGGACGGTTCTCGCCCGTACAAAAACAAGTCTATCAACTGGTTTTAGAAGCAGCTGATGCAGTCTTTGAAGTGGCTCAACCAGGCAACAAATTCTCTGACCTCAATCAAGCCGCCTTTGCAGTAATTCAAAGGGGGTTGATCGATTGGGGCGTTCTTCCAGCCAAACCTGAGCCGGATCGTTTTCGGCGCTGGATAGTTCATGGAGTCTCTCATCATTTAGGCTTGGATGTGCACGATTGCGCGCAAGCTCGCGCTGAAATGTACTATGGGGCGACTTTGCTTCCGGGCATGTGTTTCACCATTGAGCCTGGTCTGTATTTCAAAAATGAAGATTTATCGATCCCTCAAGAACTGCGCGGAATTGGCGTTCGCATCGAAGACAATGTGCATCTCACGGAAACTGGTAACCAAAACCTCAGCGCTAACATTCCTCGGAAATTAAAAGACGTGGAAAACTGGGTCAAAAGTTTCCTAAATCCACGACGTTCTTAAGCAACATCACGCGGGTCATAGGTCCAACCCCGCCAGGATTGGGGGTCAACCAGCCAGCCAGCTCGGCTACTTCAGGATCGACGTCGCCCACAATTTTGGTTGATGCCAGTGATGAGCGAGGAGTGATGAGCGAGGAGTTTGTGCCATAATTTGAAGACACTGAAACAGAGTCTGACGCAGCTGGTGATACTGGTCTTAGCCTTGACTCGTTAGCCACTGGAACAGAAACGCGAGACACGCCTACGTCGACCACAATTGCGCCCGGTTTAATCCATTGCGGTTGGACAAAGTGCGGCTTACCGATAGCAGCGACCAATAAATCAGCGGACTTGATCAAGGCTGGTAGATCGGCAGTCTGAGAATGAGCCATAGTTACTGTGGCGTTGATACTTTTACGCGAAAGCAGTAGAGCCAGCGGTCGTCCAGCAGTAATTCCCCGACCTAAAATCACAGCCGTTTTCCCAGCCAAATCCAATTGATAATGCTGTAACAGGGTAACAATACCCAAAGGCGTGCAAGGCAAGGGCGAATCAATCGGCTGGTCAACTTGCAAAACTAATTTACCCAAATTATTAGGATGTAAACCGTCAGCGTCTTTAGTTGGTGAAATTCTTTCCAGCACTGCATTGGCATCGATCTTAGCTGGCAGAGGTAATTGCACAATAAAACCAGTACAAGCGGGGTCGGCGTTCAATTGATCAACTGCCGCTAAGACTTCAGTTGAGCTGGCGCTTGCTGGTAAATGAATTGGAATCGATTGAATCCCTACTTCTTGACAATCTTGTTGTTTCATAGCCACATATTTTTGGCTAGCTGGATCGTCTCCTACTAAAATAGTTCCTAGACCAACTGGACGATCTGCATGGTGCAAACGCTCCCGCAATTGTTGTTTAATAGTTTGCGCCAACAATTTACCGTCTAAAATCTGAGCAGTCATAGTATTATGCCTTTAGTGGCTGTGCCGGTCGTTAGAGTCAAGCCATCCCCTAAGAAAACCCCTATAAACACAGAGACAATTTCAACGTCAACCTCTGCAAACGTGCGCTTTATTTTAAAACGAGTCAATTGCTGACGATAGAAATCAAACCTCATACTCGGTAAACCTCAAAAATGTTATCCAATTGTCGAAGGTGATTCGAAACGGCTGGTAATTGCTTAGGATCAGCCATATCTAAAACCATTCGAAAGGTAGCGATTTGATCTTTAGAGACTGAAGAATTCAAAGAATTAATAGAAACGCGATCGTCTGATAATACTTTCAAAATCTCAGTCAATAAATTCGCGCGATCCAAAGCATTGATTTGAATTTGCATTAAAAACGAAGTCCGAACTTGGTCTGACCACACTGCTTCAACGATCCGATTTTTTTCGTTTAGGACTCTTTGTAAATTAGGACAATTGACCCGATGAACTGTTACGCCAAACCCTTTAGTCACATAGCCTATGATTTGGTCGCCGGGAACTGGCGTACAACATTTAGCAATTTTGACCCAAACTTCATCGACACCTTTGATGATTATCCCAGGATTATCAGTCGTAGGAGTCGTTGCGGCTTTAGGAAGGACAGGCAACTGAGAGGTAATCACGTCCTCAATCTCATCTTCGCCAGTAATTTCCATGATCTTATTCAAAACTCGTTCGGCGGAAATCTGCCCTTCTCCGACTGCATAATATAGACTTTCGATATCTTGCAAGTTAAAGCTGGTCGTGGCCTCTAAAAGAATTTCTTGAGTCAAAAATTGTTTAGCTGGCAGCCGTTGAGCGTGAATAATTTTAGCTAATTTTTCTTTTCCGAAATCGATTGACTCCTCCTTGCGCTCTTTCATAAAGAACTGACGAATTTTATTCCGAGCGCGCGGAGATTTCACAAAATCCAACCATTCGCGCGTAGGATGAGCATCTTGAGCCTTGGAAGTAATGATCTCGACAGTATTGCCATTTTGCAAAGGCGTATTGAGCGGAACCAGCTTCGAATCAATTTTGGCGCCCATAGCCCTGTGCCCTACTTCAGTATGGACTGTATAAGCGAAATCGATGGGCGTGCTGCCGCGCGGAAGCGCAATCACTTTACCCGCTGGAGTGAAAACGTAAACCTCTTCGTCCGCCAAATCATAACGCAATTGATCCAAAAATTCTGACGAATCTTCAGCATCCTCTTTCCAATCCGTGAGTTGCTTCATCCAAACTAAATTCTTTTCCACATTCACTTCGTCCAACAGCAAAGAACCTTTTTTAGGATTACGCTCTTTGTACATCCAATGCGCCGCCACCCCAAATTCCGCATGCCGATGCATCTGTCGCGTGCGGATTTGGACCTCAATGGGTTTGCCTTCTGGACCAATCACAGTGGTATGCAAACTTTGATAACCGTTGGTCTTAGGCATCGCAATATAATCTTTGAATCGACCGTGCATAGGACCCCAAGCTGCATGAATTGCGCCCAAAGCTCCATAACAATCGCGCACAGTGTCCACAATAATCCGCACAGCCACTAAATCGTAAATGTCCTTGAACTCATAATGCTTAGTGACCATCTTTTTGTAAATCGAATAAATATGTTTGGGTCGTCCTGAGACTGAAGCCCGGATTTTCACTTTATGCAGTTCCGCGCGCAGTAGAGTCAAGAAATTCTCCACGTATGACTCAGACTCTGGAGCTTGTTTGACCATCAAATTCTCTAACTCATGATATACTTGAGGTTCCAGCGTTCGAAACGACAAGTCCTCCAGCTCCAATTTGATCGAGTTCAGCCCCAAGCGATCAGCCAAAGGCGCATAAATTTCCAAAGTCTCTTTGGCTTTATATTGCGCCCGGTCCAGCGGCACGAATTCCCAAGTCCGCGCATTATGCAAACGGTCAGCTAATTTCACGATCAAGACTCGAATATCATTGGACATAGCCACCACCATTTTGCGAATAGTCTCGGCTTGCGAATTTTCTCCCAATTTGACTTTATCGATCTTGGTTACTCCGTCCACAATATTGGTAATAGATTCGCCAAATTTTTCCACCAACACTTCGCGTTTAGTGTCAGTATCTTCTAAAACGTCGTGTAACAATCCAGCAGCTACAGTATCCAAAGGCATGCCGATATGGGCCAAATTAACTGCAGCCGCGACTGGATGGATGATAAAAGGTTCTCCTGACTTGCGCAATTGACCAGTATGAACTTTTTTAGCAAAATGATACGCTTCCAGCATAATATCTAACTGATTAAACGTACGTCGTTTGGAAATTTCGGCATATAAAGGCTGGAAAAAATCATCGTTTTTTAGAGCCTCTAAAGCAGCAGGAATTTCGTGCATACAGATAGTTTAGCGATAAATGGCCGAGGCGAGTTGGCGTTGGACGGGAGGTTAGGGATTGTTTTAGGGGTTAAGAATTAGTTGTAAAAAATCATTTCGGTGAATTTGCTTTAGCTCTCAGACTTAAACTGCATGGCTAATTCCTAACTCCTAATTCCTTTAAAGCTAAATAAAGCCTCGATATTTTTTAGAGTGAATGTACTCTTGAACCGCGACTTGAATGCAAGCTGCCAAAGGGATAGAGACTAACACGCCTACAAAACCTCCTAAGAAACCTCCGAAAGTAATAGCGATAAGAATAGTCAATGGAGAAATTTTTACTGTGCGATTAAAAATCAAGGGGGTGAGCACATTTCCTGAAAAAACTTGCAAAACTAACAAGAAAATCAAGGCGACCAAAGCAGCTGGTCCTGAATACAGCATAATCAAAAACACTGAAACTACTAAGGCAATCAAACCGCCGAACATAGGAATAAAAGAAGCTAAAAACATGATAACAGCCAACGGCAAGAAAATCTCTTTCGGTAAAGGAAATATAAAGCTGAGAATCAACATAGAGACCGCCATGACGACCGCCTGAATCAAGGCGATAATCACCGTTCCAGCCACATAACCACTGATCGCATTATACATTTTGTCGGCGATTTTTTGATGAGTCGTTCGAGTAATGTCATTTTTGTAAACAATTCTCCAATAGCGCTCCAGCCACACATCGCCTTCAACCAAAGCAAAAATTGTCACCATAATCACAGTAATGGACGAGACCAACATGTTCGTAACCCCACCGAATAAATTCGCTAAAGAATTCGGAATAGCGTAAATCAAACTGCCTACCCAAGATTGCAAATTCGAGATTATACTATCGTAAGTTGAAGCCAAACCCACTTTAGTAAACAAATCCAAGACTATATTACTTTTGGCTAAATTTTGCAAAGCTGAAGGAACTGTCAGCAAAAAGTCATAAATCTGAGCGAAGAAATACGGCACAATCACCAAAATTGAAGCAACTAAAATGATAACAGCAATTAACAAAACTAAAGTCACCGCCCGATTACGGCCTCCTAATTTATGTTCGAAAAAATCAACTGGTCGATTTAAAACGATTCCTAAAAAAAATCCCACTAAAACAATGACTATGGCATCCACGCTTTTTTGCAGTATAAAAATCCCACCTAAAAACACCACCAAAACTGCCCAAAACTTCACAATGGTTTTAGTCGGAATATCGGCAAAGAACTTGGACATATTATAAGTTTACTAGCAGTTAGCAGTCAACAGTTAGCTGTTAGTCATGAAATTGCGGTGCAAAAAGGTAAAGTCCGAGTGAAAAACATAAAAGAACTAGCAACAAAAAGGCGGACACGTTGGACACGCCCCTACGGCGCTAGATAATCTAGCTACTAGCGACTGCGAGCGGAGCTAACTAACCAGTATTTTGCAAGCCAGCGGCTACTCCAGAAACAGTACAAAGAATCAAATATAGCAACTCGTCATAACGCTGACCCTTAGATTTCATATGACGGATTTTTTTCAAAGCGTTGACTTGAATTAGCGATAAAGCATCTACGTATGGACCGCGAACTTTTATGGCTTCTCCTAAAACTGGATGAGATTGCAAAGGGTAAGAATTTTGAGTCAATTTCTTGACCCATCGTTTAGTTAATTTCATTTCGTGAAAAATTTGTTGAGAAAATTCGGAGGGCTTAGTTAAATCCATATAAAGTCGAGCGATATTCTCATCGGTTTTAGCCAAGGACATTTCAATGTTATCCACTAAAGTGGTAAAGAAATTCCACTCTTTATACGAACGCATTAATTGACTTTCAGTTCCATAGAGTTTGACAAATTTTTCGCAAGCTGAACCGAAACCGTACCAAGCCGCTAAATTAATTCGGGCTTGAGACCATGAAAATACCCAAGGGATTGCGCGTAAGTCTTCAATTTCTTTGACTGAAAGGCCTCTTCGAATAGCTCGCGAACCTATAGGCATTAGACCAATTTCTTCTAAAGGAGTCACTTTAGTAAACCAGGCCGGAAAACCGGGTTGATTAATCATTGAGCGATAAGTTTCGGTCGAAAGCGTTACCAAATGTTCGGCTAACTCTTGATATTTTTGATCTAATTGGCGATTGTGTTCTTCAACGCTTTTAGTCGAGCTCAACAAGGTTGAAGCGCATACACTTTCAATATGACGGACTGCAATCTCAGGATTACCGTAACGAGCCATAATGGATTCTCCTTGCTCAGTGATTTTAAAATGATTATGCACAGTTCCTTCAGGTTGAGCTAGAACAGCCCTTTGAGCTGGTCCTCCTCCTCGTCCCAGTGCGCCGCCGCGGCCATGAAATAAAATCAACTCAATCCCGCGGGCTTTAGCCCACTTAGCTAATTCGGCTTGGGTATGATGAATTTTCAAAGTAGCAGCAATCGGGCCGATGTCCTTGGAGGAGTCCGAATACCCCAGCATTACTTCAATCCGATTCTTTAGTCCGCTGACTCGCTTATTGATGTACGGAGAAGCTAAACATTCATCTAAAATTTCCGTAGCTCGATCCAAATCAGCTTGGGTTTCGAATAAGGGAACCACATCCATTTTGAGCAAACCGAAGTCTTTTTGGAGAGCGAATGTAGCCAAATTAATTACGTTCATAATATCGCGAGCACTGGTCGTAAATGAAACAATGTAACGCCCAATACTTTTAGGGCCGTATTTTTGTTGAATTTTCAACATGGTCCGAAAAATTTCGAGAGCCTCACGAGTTTGATTTGACAGCTTCTGGGATGTCAAACCGTATTTATTTATTTCTGAAACAGCTTGAGCGTGTACTTTTGAATGTTGGCGCACTTCTAACTCCACCATATGAAATCCAAAAGTTTCGACTTGCCATATCAAGTGACATATTTTCCCATAAGCAGCTCGAGGATCTTTCAATTCTAACAAGGCACTTTGAATGAGTTGTAAATTTGCTAAAAAATCTTCAGCCTTACGATACCCGAACTGAAAATCATCATCTAAAGTTCGTTCTAATTTTTGAGACATCAATAAGACAATCGATTGATAAATTCCCTCTCTATTTTCGGTTTTGGAATTCAGCTCGCGTTGAAGAGTTTGAAATAAAGTTAAAACCTTAGCCGGGGCCGAACGTCTTGAAGCGCTAAAACTAAGTAAATCAGATAATTCCTTCAATTCCCCAACGTATTTATGTACAATATGCTGATAATTTTGCCGAGCCACATTATAGGTGACCTCGGAAGTCACATTAGGATTGCCATCTCGGTCGGAGCCAATCCACGAACCTAGACGTATGAAAGGCGTAATTTGCGGAGCGTCATACCCGATATTGGATTTTTGTTGAGATTGAATAAAATTTTGCAGCCTTTGATAAACATTCACAGTTGAATCGAAAAATGTATCATCGAAAATGTTCAAAACCACTTCGTTTTCTTGAGCCGGAGTGGGTTTTTTAGGAGCAATTGGCGAAGAACGAAATAACAGATCCACTTCAGCTAATAATTTCCGTTCATTATCGATTAAACTCAATCCCACTAAATTCGACCGTTCCAAAATCAGATTAGTAATTCGTTTAATAGAATTGGTTGTCGAAACTCTACGAGCTTCAGTCGGATGAGCGGTCAAAACTGGATGAAAAACCAATTGGCGCAATTGAGCCAAAGCTTTATTTTTGCCTTGAGTTTTTTGCAGCTTCAAATACGCTAAACCTAAAGCATTATTCACCCCCCTGACTTTTGACGTCAATTCATAATTTTTCAATCTTTGGATGCGGTTCAATTCTTCAGTCAAATTTGAAAGATGGAAATACACTGTCAAGGCTTTAGCTAAATCGGTGATTTGTGCAACCGAATGCACGCTAATCAATTTTTGAATTTTTTGGTAAGCCTCCAGCGTTTTCGTTGACCGAGCTTTCATGGTTAAAGTCACTAAATCATTAAAAGTCTTAGTCAATCGTGGATTATATTCTTGTAAAACTTTATTCAAAAGATACGCAAAGTATTCTAAATGTTCAGACAAGAAACCCGTGTTTGGCGAAGTCGTTTTCATAATTTTACTCAGAAATTATTCTAAAAATTCATTAAAGACGTGTTTAAACCTAGACAACTCCGTCTCAGTTCCAATTGAGACTCGAAAATATCCTGGAACTGCAACCTTACGCACTAAGACATCTTTATCAATCAAAAAATCCACAACATGATTGGGTAAATCTAAGTAATTGGGAATTTGAGGATCAAATCCTACTAAGCAAAAATTCGTTTGGGAAGGAACGACTTTCAAGGAATAACCTTGATATTGTTTTCCCTCTAACCAACTAAGAAGTTCACGACGCCGAGCTATAATTTTTTTGATCGGTTTCATCAAAATTTCACTGTTGCGAAAAGCCACAGTAGCCAAAGCTTGTGTAACATTTGAGAAACTGTACGGTTGACGAACTATTGTAACTGGATAAATAACTTTAGGAGAACCTACGATATAACCTACTCTTAGTCCAGCCAACCCAAAACTTTTCGACAAAGTTCTCAAAACTAACAAATTAGGATAATGTTGCAAAAGATGAATTGCCGAAGCGTTAGTATTTTCCGCGAACTCAATATAAGCCTCGTCGGAAATATACAGCGGGTGAGTCACTCGATCAGTTCCAGCAACTATGACCTCTTGAGTTTGATCAATGATTTTTCTAAACGTGGACAATGGGGTTAAAGTACCTGTGGGATTCTCTGGGTTAGTAAAAAGAACTAAGGCTGGCCGATGTTTTTGAATTTCGGCTATAGTCAAATCAGGATCTATTTGAAAATTAGAATCAAGCCGAACTCGATACAAATTAGATTTTGAATCTCGCGCATCATCGAGATATGCTATATATCCTGGTTGAAAACTGAAAATTGTGCGTTGCTCTTGGTTGAACGATGGACCGCCAAATGTATTGAAAATTTGCAAAATCAATTCAGTCGCTCCGTTCGCGAAGAATAAATTATCAATAGTTAAATCAGTCCCGAAACGGTCGTTCAAAAACCTCACAGCTACTTCTCTTAGTTTAGCCATGCTATGATCAGGGTAACGATTTAGACCAGGTAAAGTAGTAATCAGGGCATTTTGCATCTCTTTTACCACCTTTTCCGGAACGGACTCGCCAACTTCATTAAAACCCAATCGCACGCATTCGGGTGCAACATCATCTTCGTAAGGTTCAAGCCCGATTAAGTTATCTCGAATTGGAAGATGCATAAAATCAGTTTAGCGATTAGACTTGGTTAAACTAAAAAAATGAGCGAAACAAATCATTCTAAATTAGCCCCTAGGATCCAACATCCAGGAGATGGCTTCATTAAATGCGAATTTTGCGGACGAGAACATTGGGGATTGAATGGGGCTGCGGGCATACTTGTAGCAAGAAAAGTCCAAAGTAGCCGTTCGTCATCTAACATAAGTCAACGCTCGGACTCCGACACCGAGATAATTAAAAATAACATATCCCAAACGAAAAATGACGACCGTATCAAAGTAGGTACCAGCACTGAAAATTATAAAAGTAAAAACGCCGACAGCAACGAGGTGACTCATTTACTTCTACAATTAAGAGCGCCTTGGGTTACGCACGGCGAGACATGGGGCATTCCAGGTGGCGCTTTAGCTGATGGCGAATCTGATCTAGAAGGTGCACTCCGAGAAGCATATGAAGAAGCTGGAATAAAACCTGAGCAAATTAGGATTGTGGATCAAATTATTCGCGACCATAAAAATTGGCACTTCACTACGATTTTAGCATTAGAAAATCCTCAAGACCCAATTACTCCTGTCAACTTAGATCACGAAGCCCTAGAAACTCGATGGATTAGATTAGAAGAACTACCCAATTTGAAATTAATGCATCATTTTGACCAAGAGATTAAAGAACTGACCGAGCGTTTGAACACTGACGCTAAGTACCTAGATTCTATTTAGAAGTCAGACTAATTCAAGTGTCCTACTCCGAAATGAAAACCTCAGTAGAAACTACATACATATCAAGCTAAACTGAATTTACGGGATGTGGCGCAGCTTGGTAGCGCACTCGAATGGGGTTCGAGGGGTCGCAAGTTCAAATCTTGTCATCCCGACCACTCGCATTTCATGCGTTACGAGAGTAGCGCGCAATGCTGAATAAAGCTAGGCCAATCCTTGAGGTAAACTAATTCAGCGGGCTGTGGCGCAGTTTGGTAGCGTGCTTCGTTCGGGACGAAGAGGTCGCAAGTTCAAATCTTGTCAGCCCGACAAGAGCGGGTGATTGATTTTGTCAAAAAACTCCACTGATCAAGCAAATTTTTTTTAATTACGTTTATGCTATAAAATAACATTGTGGAGTTAGAATTTTGCTCAGAGGGTTTTCGTAAAGTCCCCGAAGCTATTGAAGCTGGAATCGATCGAGTTGAACTTTGCTTGGATTTACGAGCTCAAGGTTTGACTCCGCCTTTAGAAATCATTGAAAAAACTGTAGAATATTGCCATCAATACGATGTCACTGTAGCAACCATGGTGAGGCCTAAAGCCGATGGTTTTGTTTTTGATTTCGATTATCCTGACAAACTTTTAGAAGAAGTAGCTTGGGTCGTCAAAACCGACACCGACTCCATCGTGTTAGGTTGTCTGACTAGCGATAATCTTTTAGATATTGACCTCTTAGCCGCAGTTTCAGATTTGGTCGATAGACGTTGCGAGCTGGTTTTCCACAATGCTTTCAACCAAATTATTATCCATCGCCCTGAATACATCGAAGAAGCGTTATCTCAGTTGATTGATTTGGGTTACGTAAGATTATTGACTCACGGCGGAAACACCCAAAATAGCGTACTTGAAAACGCTGAAAACTTTAAAAAAATCCACAACTTCGTCAATGGACGCATGCAAATTATGGCCGGAGGAGGAGTTAGTTGGAAAAACATTAATCAAATTGATCAGGCATTGAAATTAGATGCCTATCACGGGACTCAGATTGTGAGGATCTAATGGCTGAAGTAATTATCGCCCAAAATCAAGAACAGGCCAGCTCGATTGCAGCTGAACATATTGCCCAAAAAATTGTCAACAAACCAGACTTCGTTTTGGGACTAGCTACAGGCTCAACCCCTTTGGCTTTGTATAAACAATTAACTCAAATAATCCAAGAGCGTCAAATTGACGTGTCGCATGTCCAAGGTTTTGCCCTAGACGAATACGTGGGTCTGCCTAAAGATCACCCAGAGAGTTATTTTTCAGTAATCAGAAAAGAGGTCGTTGACCCCATGGGCCTAAATCCCGACTTAATTCACACCCCCAGCGGCGATTTCGGAACCGTTGAAACTGCGGGCGAATACTACGAAACTCAAATTAAAATCGCTGGTGGAGTAGATTTACAAATTTTAGGAGTCGGTCAAGACGGACACATCGGCTTCAACGAGCCAGGTTCCTCTTTAGCTTCTCGAACTAGAATCAAAACCCTGACTCAAAAAACTCGCCAAGATAACGCCCGCTTTTTTGATTCAATAGATCAAGTACCGCATCATTGCGTGACTCAAGGCATCGGCACCATATTAGAAGCGCGACACCTAGTACTGTTAGCTTTTGGCGAGACCAAGGCCGATGCGATTGCTGGATGCGTAGAGGGCTCCATCTCCAGCTCTAACCCAGCTTCAGCCCTCCAATTACATCCTCACGCCACGGTTTTGCTAGACCAAGCAGCCGCTTCAAAATTACAACATAAAGATTATTACCAATACGCATTCGAAAACAAACCCAGTTGGCAAGGGATCTAGTGCGCTCTTTAATAGGATCAAAGATTTAGGACAGACATTGAGGTGTCACTGCGAGCGCGAGACCTTTACTGAAACAATATTACACGACTAATTCCTAAAGGTTACAAAACTATCGAGACTACTTTAGGTTGTTTTACAATTACTTTTTTAGGAGTGGTGCCAGCTAAGAATTGTTGGACTTTCGGATCCGCTAAAGCCAGTTGTTCCAGTTGTTCAGCGGTGATGTCAGGATCGACTTCCAATTTGGCTCGTAATTTACCGTTGATTTGCACAATGCAAGTGACAGTTTCCGAGACTAAATAAGCTGGATCAGCGGCTGGAAAAGCTTGCAAAGTAATAGTGTCCGTATGGCCTAATTTATGCCAAAGTTCTTCGGCAATGTGCGGAGCAATCGGCGCTAACATTTTCAACAAATCTTCCACCGCGGATCGAGGAACAATTTCCAGCGTAGTCAAATGATTGTTCAACTCGATTAAACGCGCAATGGCAGTATTGGGTCGAAAAGCTTCCATTTCCCGAATCACATCGTGGATTACTTTATTCAACACTTTAAGCGTTTCAATAGTGGGCGTCACATTTTGGACAGTGACTGCGCCAGTTTCCTCGTCGATTACATTGCGCCAAAGTCTTTGTAAAAACCGGAATGATCCCACAATAGCCCGAGTATCCCAAGGCCGAGAAATATCCAGCGGCCCCATGGACATTTCGTAAAGTCGAAAAGTATCCGCGCCATATTCTTCAATGATTTGATCTTGAGTAACCACGTTTTTCAAACTCTTACCAATTTTTCCGTATTCTTGCGTGACTGGTTCGCCTTGATATTCAAAGCGGCCAGGTTCAACTTCCACCACCTCGGAAGCCGGCACATAAGAGCCGCGACTATCCACATAAGCGTAAGCTTGAATATAGCCTTGATTGAACAATTTATGAAACGGCTCCGGCGCACTGACATAACCCAAATCGTGCAAAACCATGTGCCAAAACCGCGCATAAAGCAAATGTAAAACCGCATGCTCCACCCCGCCAACGTATAAATCCACTCCACCCGAATCGCCACTATACTGATTATGATTAGGCCCCAGCCAATACTGATCTTCGGCCGGCCGAACCAATTGATCGGAATCGAACTCCGAAACGCTGGCTGGATTCTCCGCTAAAGTTGAATAATGCGGATCCGCGTAACGCAAATAATACCAGCAACTCCCCGCCCAGTTGGGCATCACATTAGCGTCGCGGCGATATAGTTTAGGCCCATCGCCCAAATCCAAAGTCACGTACATCCAATCTTGATTGCGCGACAAAGGGGTCTCCGGCATAGATTCAGAATCGTTGGGGTCAAAAGTTTTGGGAGTGTAATCCGCCACCTCCGGCAAAGTGACTGGCAACATAGATTCTGGCAGTGCTATTGGTGTGTTAAATCTTTCAGCGTTAGTAGGAGCAGTACCTGTGAGTCCAGCCTTAATGTCAGTGACAGCAGGTGTGGAGCTATCGCTGTTGGTGATTGGTTCGGCAGGATTTGTGTCAGTGTTTGAGTTAATGTCGTCGGTACTGGTCTTTGAGCTGAGGCGGACACATTGGTCAGTCGCTACAGACGCCGGATTAGTTTCAGCGACTGGAGCTGTTGAAGTTTCGATTTCGTAAACGATAGGGAACGGTTCGCCCCAATAGCGTTGGCGACTGAATAACCAATCGCGCAGACGATAATTGGTGGTAGGTTGGCCGATCCCTTGCTCGGTAATGTAAGTGTGCATTTTGGCTTTGGCTTGACTGATACTGAGTCCGTTTAAACTAATGTCGGCGTTCTGAGAATTGATCACTACCCCATCATCTACGTAAGCTTGAGTTGGGTCCAGCGGCTGATCTTTGGGCTGAACCGTATAAATTACCGGAAGTTGAAATTTCTTCGCAAAATCAAAATCGCGTTGATCGCCTCCAGGGACTGCCATAATCGCGCCAGTTCCATATCCCATCAAAACATAATCCGCCGCAAAAATGGGAATCTTAGTTCCGGTAATAGGATTCAAAGCGTAGAGTCCAGTAAACACGCCCGATTTGTCCCCCATTTCAGCTTGCCGTTCAATAGCGGTTTTGCGACTGGCTTTTTGCGCATAATCCCAAAGAGCGTCGGCTGGTTTAGCGAAACCTTGGGTCCAAGTTGCTGGGACATTTTTCGGCCAAGCTGCTGGAACTTGAGCTGCCAAAGCGTGTTCAGGCGCAATCACCATAAAGGTGGCTCCAAATAATGTATCGTCGCGGGTGGTATAAACTTCCAACACTTGGTCCCGGTCCACCAGCGGAAATTTGACCAGCGCGCCTTCAGATTTGCCGATCCAGTTGCGTTGCATAGTTTTGACTTTGTCCGGCCAATCGATAGTGTCCAGGCCGTCCAATAATCTTTGCGCATATTTAGTGATCCGCATCGACCATTGTTTCAAAGGTTTTTGGAAGACTGGCATATTGCCGCGTTCAGTTCGACCGTCAGCGGCAATTTCTTCATTAGCCACCACTGTCCCTAAACCGGGCGCCCAATTGACTGGGGTTTCGGAAAGATAGGCGAGACGGTATTGGTTTAGTATCCGGGCTTGTTCGTTTTTAGTCAAGTCATCCCATTTATCAGTAGTCAGTTGCCGGTTATCAGTTGTCAGTTCATAATTGGTGTCAGCATCGGAGCTTGCGCTGTCGGCGTTGGTGTTTGTGGTAGTAGTGG
>JAITFB010000101.1 GCA_031281695.1 Candidatus Servula neotermitis | reverse complement strand
GCTGGAACAATCGGCTGGTCATATAAAGGTTCACCCTGGCGGTCCAAAGGATACCAAACTGGAAGCGGAACCCCAAAAAACCGTTGCCGAGAAATCAGCCAATCGCCATTCAACCCTTGGACCCAGTTATTATAACGCACTCGCATAAAATCTGGATAAAAATGCAAAGCTTGACCGCGCTCGATTAACTGTTGGTTCAATTCAGGATCAGTTCCACCGTTGCCAATATACCACTGGCGCGAGGAAACAATCTCCAAAGGCTTGTCGCCTTTTTCAAAAAAGTTGGTCATACGCAAAGTCGGTCGCGGTTCGCCTTCCATTTCCGAACTGGCTCGCAATTGTTCAACTACTTTAGTCCTAGCCTGATTGATCGTCAGACCTTTGATTTGAGCATAATTATTTTGGGCTCGGGCCGTGGCCAGCCAGCTGGGTTCGAAATCTAAAATCCGACCGAAGCGATCGATGATGGTGCGGTTAGGCAAATCGAATTGTCTCCACCATTCAACGTCCACCAAATCGCCGAAAGTGCAGTTCATAACCACCCCAGTTCCTTTATCGACCTCCACCTTTTCGTCGGCGAAAACCGGCACTTCTACATCGTAAAGCGGGCTGATTAAAGTCTGGCCGATCAAATGCTTGAACCGCAAGTCGTTGGGGTTGACGATTACGGCCACGCAGGCTGCCAATAGTTCTGGACGGGTGGTGTCGATTAAAACTGGATCACCTTTGGACGTGCGAAATTTCAACAAGTGATAAAAACCAGGATATTCGCGCGCTTCAATTTCGGCTTGCGCCACAGCAGTTTGAAAGGTCACGTCCCAAAGACCTGGAGCTAATTTAGTATAAGCTTGTCCAGCTTGATAGTTTTCGATAAACGCCCGTTGGCTGATTTGCAATGAACGCTGATCGATAGTTTGATAATTTTGGCTCCAGTCCACCGACAGGCCTAAATACCTCCACAATTTCTCGAACTGTTTTTCGTCTTCAGTAGAAAGCTGACCGCACAGTTCGATAAAATTTTTGCGCGAAATTTGGTCATAGTCCCCTACTTTCAAACTCTTAGGAACATCGCCAGCATATTTGGGTTGATAGTTTGGGTCATAAGGCAGTTCGGGATTGCATTTGACTGCATAATAATTTTGGACTCGCCGCTCAGTGGGCAAACCGTTATCGTCCCAGCCCATCGGATAAAAAACCCGTTTGCCTTTCATCCGCTGATAGCGCGCCACCAAATCCGTATGCGTGTAAGAAAAAACGTGTCCGATATGCAACGATCCCGAAACTGTAGGCGGCGGCGTGTCAATCGAGTAAATCTGTTCGCGCGAAGTAGATTGATCGCAGACGAATCGGTAAGTTTGTTGCTGGTCCCAAATTGCTTGCCATTTAGTTTCCAGCCCTTCCAGTTGAGGTTTGTCCGGGATTTGCATAGTTCTAGTTTAGCTCGCTGCACTCGCAGTAGTTAGTAGCGACAGCTGGTAGCTTGGAATTGTTCTAGGAATTAGGAGTTAGTTCTGTGGGATTGGCGTCAGTGTGGAAGCCGTTGGCGGGAATTAGGGGCTAGGAACTAGTGTACGGGATTTTCAGTGTTAGAGCTCAAGCTTTCAGTGGTCCAACAGGTTCAGTGCAAGCTCCGACAGTAAGATCTTTAGGCTAGCCCCAATTGCTAACTAAAAGATTAAATACCTATGAGTGCAAACAAATCGACTAAAAATGAAGCTAAACTCTTGGGTTTTACGCCGATTTTTTTACTTAGAAGTGTTGGAATATTGGGAGTGAAAAAGCGATGCGTAAAATCCGCCAGTTTGAATCAGTTCCGCATGCGAGCCTTGTTCGACTATGTTGCCTTGGTCCATGACCAAAATAGTATCAGCGTTTTGAATGGTTGAAAGCCTATGCGCGATAATGAATGCTGTGCGATTCTGGCGCAAGCGGTTCATAGCTTGCTGGACTAAAATTTCGGTTCGAGTATCGACTGAAGAAGTGGCCTCGTCTAAAATGATGATTTCCGGATCCGACATAAAAGCTCGACAGATAGTCAGAAGTTGTCTTTGGCCTTCGGAAATTTGGGAGTTAGAATCGTCAATCTTGGTTTCGTAGCCTTCGGCTAATTGACTCACAAATTGATCCACGTTAGTGGCTTTAGCGATATCGTAAAATTGTTGATCGCTAATGGTCTCTCCGTCGCGTACGCCGTAGAGCAAATTTTCTCTAATAGTTCCGCTAAACAACCAAGTTTGTTGTAAAACCATACCGACATTACGCCGTAAATCGGCTCTGGCTAAATCGTAAATGCTCAAATCATCGACTTTAATGTCGCCAGCAGTCACATCGTAAAAGCGCATAATTAGATTGACTAAAGTCGTCTTGCCTGCGCCAGTTTTTCCAACTATTGCAATAGTTTTACCAGGTTCAACTTTCAGAGACAGATTTTCAATTAAATGCTGGTTGGGCTCATAAGAAAAATCGATGTGGTCAAAATCTACTTTACCTTGAACATGGTCGCCTAATTCGGCCTTTACGCGTGTCGTTGGTTCATTTTCCACATCCAACAGTTCGTAAACGCGTTCCAATGACGCTAAGGACGATTGCAATTGGTTCATCATGCCGCCGATTTGTCCTAATGGTTGAGAATACCCGCGCGAATACATGATAGTGGATTGAACTGCTCCGAGGGTCATCCAACCTCCAATTACTCCAAAGGCTCCGACCGAAGCCAAAATCACATAATTTAAATTGGTCACTAAATTTGTAATCGGTTGAATCAAGGATGACCACATTTGCGCTTTAAAAGTCCGTTCAAACAACTTTTGGTTCATGACCTCGAACTCGGAGATTGCATCGGCTTTTTTATTGAACAGGGCTACAATTGAATGTCCTGTGAAATATTCTTCAATATGTCCATTTAGATTTCCGGTAATTTTCCATTGAGCGTTAAAATGCGGTTGAGCATGTTTAGCAATCAAGCGCAAAATCAACATGGATAAGATTACCGATAGTAAAGCAATTATAGCCAGATTCCATGCAACAATAAACATCATCACGATAATTGACACAACCATAATCACGCTAACAATCAATTCGCTGAGGATCTGAGTCATATTACCGACAATATTGTCCACGTCGTTGGTAGTCCGAGAAAGTATATCGCCGGTCGAATGCGTATCCAAATATTTCAAAGGCAGTTCAAAGATTTTGTTTTGGATGCGCTCTCTCAATGATTTACTGAATTTCGCAATGGTTTTTTGAGCCATCAAAGCTGCCAGCCAACGACTGAAAAATACTGTAACGTAAATACCAATCACGATAAATATCAAGAGGTAAAACTGAGACCAATCAACGCCTCTATGCGATAAGTCCAATGAGCCTACCATATTGGTTAACGCCCCTTGTCCATTGGCTTCTAAATATTGGCTTAATTGAGCTGAAGTAATACCTTCAGGAAGGTTCTTGGTGACCAATCCTTCAAACAAAACCTGAGTTGCGTCGCCGACATATTTAGGGCCTTGCGACCCAATTACACCACCAATGAAAGAAAAAACTAATAGCAACAACAAAAGCCACCTATGAGTCAACAAATCTTTCAACAACCGTTTCAACGTCCCCTTGAAATCTTTAGCTTGCTCTCCCCCAACTCTAGGACCTGGACCATGTCCTCCCGGCCGCGGCGTCGAAGCGGCAGTACCAGCAGTCTTGGTCCTAGCTTCGGCACCGCTAGCTCCCGGCTGAGTTCCTTCCCCTCTAGCGTCTTCCATGATCGCTCTAGCGCTGACAACCTCGTCATTTTTGGTTTTACGTTTTAGGTTTTTGGTTTGTTCAGGCATCGAAGTCCGCTCCTAAATGTTTTTGACTGTCGAAAATTTCTTGGTAAGTTGAATTATCGGCTAATAATTGTTCATGGGTACCCGAGCCTACGATCGTTCCATGATCTAAGACCAAAATCAATTGGGCATTTTGAACGCTGGAAATTTTTTGGGAAACTACGATTTGGATACCTCGATGGTTAGCTTTCAAATTGTCTCGGATGACTCTTTCCGTATTAGCGTCTAAAGCCGAATATGAATCATCTAGCATTAGAATTTGAGGCTGCCTAATTAGCGCCCTTGCCATAGCTAAACGTTGTTTTTGGCCCCCGGAAAAGTTATCGCCGCCTTGGTCAACCAGGTCATCCAAAGGATGCTTTTCGTCCAAAAAATCTAAAGCAGACACTAATTTTAGCGCCTCGATACACTCTTCATCGGACGCTTCTAATTTGCCGAAAAGTAAATTTTCACCTACAGTTCCTGCAAATAAAAAGGCGGCTTGAGGAACGAATCCAATTAAATTCCTCAGGTCGGCTAAAGGAAATCGCTTGATGTCAATGTCGTTGATTAGAATTTCGCCCATAGAAGCGTCGAACAAGCGCGGTAACATTTTTATTATAGTAGATTTGCCTGAGCCAGTCGCTCCTACGATCGCCACAACATCGCCAGCTGAAGCTTGAAAGTTAATCTTTTCTAAAACTGGCGCTTGGGCTCCTTTATAATAAAAACCTACATCGCGATATTCCAATCGATTAACTACTTCGGGCGCGGCGATAGGCGCGGCAGCGTCAACCACAGTAGTCCCAATATTCAAAACGCCCAAAATGCGTTTGGCTGAAACGCTGGCGCGCGGCATAATGAATAAAAGCATAGTCGCCATCATTACTGACATTAAAATGAACATGGTATAAGTTATAAACGCAGTTAAAGCGCCGATTTCCATAGTTCCAGCGTCGATCATATTACCGCCGAAGCCCAAAATAGCTGCGGTAGTCAAATTCACGATCATGAAGAAAAACGGCATGATGAAAGCAATCATTCGACCTACTCGGTAGTTGACTTCCGTGAGTTCAGAGTTGGTCGCCGCAAAACGACTGCGTTCGGTAGCTTCTCGCACAAATGCTTTAATTGGGCGAACTCCATTGATTTGTTCTCTTAAGATCAAATTGACTCGGTCAATCAATTTTTGCATGCGCTTGAATAAAGGCATTACTATCCAAAAGAAAATCCCGATGACGATTAATAAGACTGGAATGACTGTGACGAATACCAACGACAGTTCAACATCTTGGCGCAAAGCAAAAAATACTCCGCCGATCAACATCATGGGCGACGAAACAATAATGGTGAATAAAAACATAACCATCATTTGGACTTGGTTGATATCATTAGTTTCCCGCGTGATTAGGCTGGGAGCCCCAAAAACCGCCACTTCGTATTCTGAAATATTTTGTACTTTAGTGAATAAAGCGGTTCGGATATCGCGTCCAAATTTCAAAGCGGTTCGAGTGCCTAAATAAATCGCTCCAATTTGAAAAACTGATTGTAAAATAGCAATAGCCAACATAATCGAACCGTAAGTCCATACATAACCTTGGTCCCCTTTGACTACTCCATTATTAATAATGTCAGCATTCAAATCAGGCAAAAATAAGGTACCGCAAGTCTGAATGATTTGGAAAGTAATTAAAAGAACCACTTGACCTGCGTATGGCCTCAAAAAACGTTTAAATAGGGTGAACATTAGCGATTGATTAATTTCAGCTTAAAGAATTCAAAGTTGATAACTTAATTAATCTAACCTCAGAAAAACAATATAGAACGTTTCTAAGCGTTAAGATGCTCTTGCCCAGCGCAGGAGTTGACTTTTTGCTGGTAGTATTCTTCATCAGTTTGAGGATTCATCCACCAACTCACAGTCGTTTCGTTAGGGTAGTAGGCCTGAACATGTTCTTTGTTCCAATACGTTTCAGCATAAGAATTATAACCATAACCAGGCTCGGGACACATATCCAAATGCGCAGTCAACAATTTATCGTTTTCGCGGGTATCCGGCAAAGTAACACTCCCATCGCTTTTAGCCAAATCTGCTTTAAATTGGTTGATATAATCCATATTTACTTCCGGGAGCGTTCGACCAAAATGGACTAACCCTTGCGTCATAGTGCCGTCTTGGTTCGGAGCTTGACCGCTGGCCACATATTCTTGAGTCACAGCGTCATAATTTGCCAAAGCGCCTGGTCGCACTCCTAAATAGCCGTTGACATAATTTGTCATATTAAAGTAGCCTAAACAAAACGCGATTAACAACACTGGGACTGCCACACCTTGGGCCAAGCTATAAGAGTTGCCAAAAAAACGTTGACTGAAGAATTTTTTATGTTGTTTATGATAACGCACTAATCTAGGCTTCAGCCAACCCATCCACCAAATAAAATTGAGAATCATCACCATCCACCAAATATAATAGCCACAATCGAAAACCCGCGGACGCACATCAATTCCTTGAGCGTAAATGAACGGCGTATAATATGAAGCATAAGCTGTAACGGACAAAACCGTAATTAATCCAGGCATCCGAAATTTAAAATTCACTCGTTTAACCACCGCCCAACAAAGAATCGCTACTAATACTACCATCGCCAAATAGGCAAAGTTCACCCCATTAGGAGGAGCTTGAGCTTCCCCGCTGCCAGTCGAAGCAGCCCAAATAGTTTCCTTAATAGCGTAAGCGTAAGATTCAAAAATAGCTAAAAATGGATTTCGAATTGCTGAAGCCTCAACTGATGCCATCCGGTTCAAATTCCCCGGCGCTAAGATATTAATCATAGACAAAATGGCAAACGGAATGAAAATCAAGTAGAGTAAACGACCTTTTTTATTTTTATAGACCTGCTCTTTAATAGCCAGCGTTCCTAAAAATCCTACTAGTAAAAAGGTATGGAACACGTACATTCCGCCAGCTACAAAGCAGGCCAAAAAGGCCCCCAGCCCATAATACAATCCTTTTTTCCAGCCTTTAGCTCGGAAATACTTCAAAAAACAAGCAATCATCATAAAAATTAAGCCCAAAAATACACCATAGTTGACTGCTGCGGCCCACCACAGAAAAGCTGAACGATAGCTGGGAACCAATTGAGTAAAAATAATACCTAATAAAAACCCTACTGAAAGCGAGACCTCCCAAGTCGCTTTTAAGTAGTTACTAAGAATTACTTTAGTCAAAATAATGGTACCAGCCAAAAGAAAACCAATCACTACCCATGGTCCAGCCCAATTATGCATCCCATCTTCATCGAACACAGCGGGGTTCAACGCAAACATTACGACTGCTGTAAAATTGCCTTGCCAATTTTGCCATACATGAGCTGCAGTATAAAAAGCTGCGTTGAGAACCGAAAAAATGTTATGAGTATCGACCCAGGCTGCATGAGTAAAGCGGCCAAACCAAATATCATCGGATCCAAAAAAATTCCATTGACTCGCGTAAGCGGCCGGGATTTGGGTGGCGATAAAACCAACTAGAATAATCCCGAAAATTACAAAAGTCCAAGGACGTCTTATACTGAAGGATTTCATAAAGCGCCCCCAAGTTTAAACGCTAAACCTAGAACGTAGAACGCGGAATAATAATGATTTTCAGAACCAGAGCCAGAGGCTGTTTCACTGAACAATTCATCATTTCTTGTTTTTCGTTTTACGTTTTGCATTATCATGCTTGAAGATCCGCCATGCCTGGATTTGAGCAATCAGATTGCTTCTTTTCTTCATAATAGGTTACTGTTCCCCACGGCCCGAAAAGCCCAGCGTTTTCTTGAGGCATTTGGAAATCGGGGTAATATGCGCTAACTTGTTGTTTATCCCAGAATTTTTCCGCGAATTTGTTATAACCGTAATGCGGTTGCGGACACATATCCAAATGAGCGGTAATCAACTTATCTTCTTCAGGGGTATCTGGCAACACTACGGTTTGACTTTTAGCCATTTGTTCTTGGCAACCTTCAGCCCAAAAATTAGCAATGCACTTTTCGGCCAACTCATCGGAAACATCACTGCCCAAAAGATCATGCTTAAATTGATTAATATAAACCACATTCCATTCGGCCATAGTGCGCCGATCGTCAGTTCCGTTAACGCAAGTTTTATCAAAACCCGTGTTAGTCTCCGCGCCAGTATAAGTAGTATCCCGATCAAGATATTGACAGGTCAAATCGTGAGTGCCTTGCCAAGCTCCTAGGGCTCCCGGCTTGACAGTTTTAAACCCGTTAGCGTAAGTATTCATATTGAAAAATCCTAAAGTGAACAAAGCTAGCAATAGAGGGACTGATACTAACTGAGCCAGAGCTCTTTGAGAGCCGAAAAACTTTTGACTCAAAAGTCGTCGATGAGTTTTTTGGTATTTAATTAACCTAGGCCTCAACCATCCAAACCCAAACGCCATAGATAATATGAAAAAGAACCAAAAGACCATATAACCGCCATTGAAAACTCGCGGCATTACGATCATACCTTGCCCGTAAATAAAAGGGGTGTACCACGATGCATAAACAATGAAAAGTCCAGCATATAGTAAGCCAGGATACTTGAATTTAAAACGAGTATTTTTCATCAGGACGAATACAAAAATTGTGACTAGAATTAACATAGCGAAAAAAGCCCAATTCGGTCCTGCTGGCACATAATCAAATGTGTAGTTATTCCCAGTTGCAGGATCTGGATATTTCAAGACGGATTTTCCGGTCACCGAGAAAGTACCGTAAGTTGAAAAGGCAAACCAAATCGATTTAATGATCGCTAAAATGGGATTACGTTCGGCCCCAGCTTCAACTGAAGCCATACGATATTGATTGCCTGGAGCAAAAATATTTAGTGCTGAGAAAAACAAAAACGCTATGTAAATCAAATAAATCCGTCGGCCTTTGGAATTTTTATAAATAACTTCTTTATAAAAAATTGCTAACAACCCGCCGGTAATCAAAAGCGTTAGAAAGACATACATCCCTCCCGCAATAAAAACAGCTAACAACAAAGTGGCAACGAAATAAAACACTCGTTTAGCCCCTCGAGCTCGAAAATACCGTAATACGCAACTTACCAGCAAAAACGTCACGCCCAAATAGAAAGGATAGTTGACTGAGGCCGCCCACCAATAATAAGTTTCGCGATAAGTAGGAACCAATTGGGTAAAAATAATCATAAGCACAGTAGCTAAGGACAAACTCAGCTCCCACTTGTTTTTCAGGTAAAACGTAAAAATAGTATAACACAAGAAAAATACCCCTATACCCAGCATACCGATAATGATAAAAGGTCCCCCGTACATGGACATTCCCCAGTCATCAAAAATCGATGGATTAAATGCGAACATAAAAACAGCAGTATAATTCCCTTGCCATTGAGTCCAAATGTGACCAGCTGTATAAATTGCGGCCCCAATCACCGAAAAAATGTTATGAGTTTCAGTCCAAGTCGAGTGGGTAAAACGCCCAAACCAAATGTCATCTGAGCCGTTATAATTATACTGCGCAGCGTCGAACGATGGGATTTGCAATACTATAAAGCCTGCTAACAAAACCCCTAAAATGATGAACGTCCAAGGACGTTTAATACCTAATCTACTCATAAGATTTAATTAGTTTACTATAAAACTGATTAGTTTGCTCAGCGATACGCGACCAAGCAAAATGAATACTAGCTCTTTCATATCCTCGCTGCCCCATCGCCTGGGCTTTCGATTGGTCATCGAATGCCATAGAAATACCTTCGGCCAAATCTTTTACAAATTGCTTAGGACGTTTAAAAGAATAGTCAATCAGCCAACCAGTTTGTCCATCTTCGACCACCTCAGGAATTCCGCCCACTCTCGAGGCTAAAACTGGCAATTTACAAGCCATAGCTTCTAAGTTCACGATGCCCAAAGGTTCGTAAATCGAAGGGCATAAAAATACATCGCTCACGCCTAATATCGCCATTAATTCTCTTCTAGTCAAAGCTTCGGATAGCCAAACTATATTTTTCTCTTGGTCTAATAATCCATAGATCCCCGCTTCAACTTCTTCGAGATTTTTTTTAGTATCCGGAGCCGAAGCGGCCAAGACAAACTGGATGGGCTCAACGACCTGAGCAATAGCTTTCAATAAATAAGTTATACCTTTTTGGCGAGTGATTCTACCTACAAAAACTGCTGTTGGTAAATCTGGATTTACCCCTAAGTCTTTAGCTATTTGACGATTTTCGGATTGAGCGCTCAATGCCAATTCAAAATCTTCTACGTTAATTCCGTTATGAATAACTGTCAGCCGTTTTGGGTCAACTACATCTGAATAACACTCCAAAATGTCATTCTTCATCGCATGGCTAACTGCAATGATTCCGTCGGCACTAGCATAAGCATCTTTTTCCACCATTGATGAAATCGCGTATCCGCCAGCTAATTGTTCACGCTTCCAAGGTCTTAATGGTTCTAAAGAATGAGCAGTTAAAACATGCGGAACTCCAGCTATTTTACTAGCTAAAATTCCAGCGTAATTAGCATACCAAGTATGAGAATGAATAAGATCCGGACTCGAACCAGAGTTAATGCTATGAGCGATTTTCAAATCAATTGCCAAAGTTTGCAGAGCTGAATTAGAATCAATAAGATCATCAGGGCTCGAAAAAGCCGTAACGCCTGGTTGGTTGCGCGGCTCACCGAAACAATAAACCCCTACTTCAATTAATGGTTTTAAAGCTTTAGCTAACTCAGTTACGTGTACTCCCGCCCCGCCGTAAACCTCCGGAGGATATTCTTTAGTTATGATGCTTACTTTCACTTTTTTATATTAACTGATATGTCAAATTATTTCGGTAAAAGATATTTTGATGAGGGGTTCTTTTAGCCCTTAACTATTACCCCAAAAGCGCGGGACAACAGTAATTCCTGAATCAGTAACGGTAAAGCCGCGCTCTAAATCTGCTGCTCGATCAAAACCAATTTCGATTTTCGCTGGCAGAAAAGCGTAACGGTCAACAATTACTTTATTCAATCTCACGGAGCGCTCGATGTTGACGTTGGGGAAAACAATTGAATTGATTATTTCTGAATACGACCCAATGCGAACTTCTGTTGAGATGATCGAATCGTTGACTTTCGCCCCCGAAATGATTGAGCCTGGTCCGACCAGAGAATTTTTAGCGTACCCTATGCGCTGTTCTTCGTTGAAAACAAATTTAGCTGGAGGCAATCCTGTATAGTTAGTATGGATCGGCCATTGTTTATTGTACATATTGAATTTCGGTACAACTGCGACCAAATCCATATTAGCATCATAAAATGCATCCAAAGAGCCAACATCACGCCAATAATTTTGATCAAGATCTGGCTCACCTGGAATTAAATTTTTCTTGAAGTCGTAAACAAAAGATGTTCCCCGGTTTGTAAAATGAGGCACAATATCACCTCCCATATCATGTTTTGACTGAGGGTTATCGTGATCCAGCAAAATACTTTCATTCAGAGCTCGCGCCGACGCAATATAATTGCCCATTGAAGCTAACACTTCATGTTGCGCATATGGCAGACCTTGAGGACTCTGAGGTTTTTCTAAAAACTGATGGATTTTTTCCGGTCGCTCACGATCCACATCAATTACTCCAAACTCAGAAGCTAACTCAATGGGCTGACGTATAGCCGCCACAGTAATATCGGCCTGATTATTTAGATGTTCTTGCAGCATTTGACTAAAATCCATCCGATAAACGTGATCGGCGCCGACAATTATAATGTATTCAGGGTCATTGTCTTCAATGACATTTTGGCATTGGTAAATAGCATCTGCCGACCCTAAATACCAGTCTTTAGAATATCTTTGTTGAGGAGGGACCACCATTATAAAATTGCCAAATCTCGCGTTCATTTGCCAGTTCCGAGCAATATGCAAATTAAGACTTTGACTCTTATATTGAGTTAGGACAGCGATTTTATTGAACCCAGAATTTACTAGATTGGATAAAGCGAAATCAATCAACCGATGCGTGCCACCAAAATGTACAGCGGGCTTAGCTCTTTCGGAAGTTAAAGGCTGTAAACGTTTACCTTCGCCGCCAGCCAAAACGAAACAAAGAACTTTATTCTTATCAATTACCATATGTGGTTAATTTTACCTTAAAAACATTAAAAAACCTAAGAGAGCATTGGAGAGTCAAAAAACGGCAATACATCTTTTACAAGTCAAGTTGATCCACTAAGTCAAAGCATAAATAGCGATTAGTGCGGAACTACTGAAGTAGAACCAACTTTATAAGCTAGTCTATGCATAAATTGAGCCATGGCACCGCGGTTTAAAATATCTTGCGGACGGTAAGTTGTCTTACCAGCAGTACTTCCAGAGCCAAAGGTGATGCCAATTTGAGCCATCCAGTTAATCGAGCCAACGATTTCCGGAGTAAGCGCCGAGACTTTAGTAGACTTTGTAGCTCCGTTATATCTCAAGGTCACATCCGTTAAAGACACATCTGGAAAGATCGAAGAATCAGCCGGTGGGATGTCAATCCCTACTAACTTTGGTAAAAATTCAGCAATTTCTCCTCGAGTCACAGACTTCGTAGGACAATATTTAGTTTGCGCTCTATTGCAGCCTGAAGCAATTTTATGATCGACTAGCCATAAAATTGCATAATAACGAGCTGGATTGATTACACTGTTGGTCGTCGAAGTTTGCGATACTTTGACTACTTTGCCCTTTTGATTCCCCTGATCGCCGGTCAGTAAAAATCCAATGTCGAAAAATTTACTGGGATGACCTTTATAGGCTGCAGCCACTTGAGCGTCGCTGTAACCGGCCAATTTTTGGAAAAATTGAGCCATGGCACCGCGTGTAACAGGGTTTTGAGGACGATAAGCGCGTGAATTGGTTCCAGCTACAGTACCGTAGCCGACTGTAATACCATAAGCGGCCAACCAGTTGATCGACTCCAAACGTTCCTCGCTAATCGCTTGAACTCGTACACTCTTAGTAGACCCCGAATATTTGATTACCTCTGGCTCAAGATTAACATCAGCAAAAGTAGTTTGCTTGATGGGTTCTTTAGCGCTCAAAGATACTTCGCTCACAAAATTGACGCTATAAGAAACTTCCTGATCCTTAAAAGTTAATGTACCGAAAAATTCTCCGGTGTACGTTCCAGCGAAACGCTCACCTAACAAAACTGCTCCACTCGCGCCAGTCACAGCCCCTTGAGCTGAAAACCCAGAAAGTTCGTTACGAATAGCGTAACTTCCTGTAAATCCACTCGCTTCAGGAAAGCTCCAAACTAAACTGGCAGTCTTCTCAGAAAATACGAACTTTACAGCGTCTGCAGCTGGAGTTGGGGGGACTGGGATTATTTCCCATTTAGCGTAAAGAGTAAGAGACGAAATTATTGGAGAATTGAAGTCAAATGGTATTCCGCCAAAAATTGGATCAGCATACCAATCTATAAAAGTCGAATGACTTTTAGTCGGTTGAGCTGGACGAGTAGCACTTTTACCGTTCAAAACTGTCTGAGTTTCTACAGGATTTCCACCATTTGAATTAAAAACCACAGCGAATAATTGATCAAAGGTTCCAGTCAAATACTGATCGAATATAATCGAAGCGCCTTTCTTAGCATCAGGTAACGTAAATACCTCCTCAGCTGGTGGAACAGGGAAAACAGTATTCTTAACTTTGGGCCATTCTTGAGACAAGGTCCAAGAGGTTAGGATATAGCCAGGGTTAGGTGTCGCTTTGAAAGACAGAGAATTCAAATTGGCTGGATACCGCCATACATTTGCACTCTGGGCTGGATAGGGAAGACTGATTGCGCTGACTTCACCGGTATCAGCTTGACCCGCGGCAGCAGTCGGTCCTACACTTACAATAGTCATGCACGAAAAAGGTTTCAATAAATTACGACTCGATAACACTGATGTTAATGATCTGGGCACAGGAAGATAACCTTGAGCTAAATTATCAAAATTCCACTCTACGCCGCTGAATCCCAGATTTACCGCCCACCAATTTGCGTCAGTTAATTGCGCGCAATTAACTGGTTGACCGTCGACTGCATTCACTCCATCGCGACCAGCTAAAGGTCGATATTCCGTCGGAGAGGTTGTAACCCCCTGCCAACGATAACCATTTTGAATCTCCGGAGCTAGACCAGAAGTTTGAGCTCCATTCAAAAGGTCGCCCACATTCAAAAGGTTACTCAACGAGCTAAAGGCATCGTTGCTTGAGGCGATCCCGCCGATTATATTCCCCGAAATTTGTCCTGCATTGTAAGAAGTTTGAATACCCGCGCTGGACGCCTGACCGATAATTCCCCCAGCGTTGCCTGCTCCGGAAACTTGGCCGAAGTTGAGCGCATTAGTTATTTGACCGTTATTGTTTAAACAGACTATGCCGCATTGGCTTTGCGCACCGTTGGCGCTAACAATACTTCCACTGTTATAAACATTTTTAAAAATTGTTTGATTAGCTATCCCTATGATTCCGGCAACAGTTTGGGCGGTTATATTACCTGCGTTAATTACATTAGAGATATTAGATTTGTCCGCACTTCCCGCCAAAGCTCCTGCATACTTAGTCCCTACGACACTGCCTTGCAAAAACAAATCAGAAATTACCGAACTATCTCCAACTGCTCCAAAGAGTCCTTGATAATCCGATGTCAAACCGCTAATATTGTATCCAGATAAAGCCACGATTGGATCCGAATCCGATTTAGCACCATAAAAATGACCCTGGAATGGAGCTGACTTTTCTAAGCCAATCGGGACCCAGACTCCATTTTCACCCCAACCGTTAAGGTCTAAATCATTTGTCAACTTCCATTCTTTTCCTACGCGATATGTTTCACCGGGGCTAGCCTCAGCATCCGAGTTCACTAGTTGGCGCATACAGTTCAAGTCTTCAGGAGTTTCGATTACATAAGGCGAATCTGGGCTTCCGTTTCCAGCGAATGTTTGATCGGCTGAAGTCTCACAAGGCTCGATATCATCCCCAAATGAGTGAGTCAGGTTAGGATTGGTTAATGTAACTAAGCCGAGAACCAACGCCATGGTAGCGTAAATTGAAACGAATAAATAATGGCGACGCCTTTGAGGGGTTTGAATCGCCGTTTCTCCAGAGTCGCTCACGCGGACTCTACGGGGAGATTTTGTAGACCTCTTATTTTGCATACCATTAGTTTATACTACATTATTACAAAAAACCGCAAAAAAAATCATTTTTTAATTTTTTTTTAGGATTTTTTTAAAAAAATCGTAAAATGTCAGGTTGCAATCGCCGCACTGGCTTATTAAAGAGCGGAAACCACCTTTTACTTCGCGGATCTAGTTGCTGAAGTTGGTTGCCAACAACTGCTAAAATTATAGTATGAGCAACAACACAACTCCGGTTTTAAGGAGAATGCCGATTGGGATTCAAACTTTCCCAGATATTGTGACTGAAAATTACGCTTATGTTGATAAGACCGCCTTGGTTCATAAATTGGCGAACGATACTAGACACAATTTTCTCTCGCGACCCAGGCGGTTCGGTAAGAGCCTTTTAGTTTCGACACTCAAAGCCTATTTTCAAGGGAAGGCTGACTTATTTAAAGGACTAGATTTAGAAAAACTAGAACCCTCAATTGAGGACGGTGGCTGGAGAAAACACGAAGTGATCCATTTTGATTTCTCTGCTGGAGATTTTTCACAAGGAGATATCATAACACTTTATGTGCGGCTGGATGAAACTTTAGTTCCTTTGGAAGAGAAATATCGAATTGTCCAACCCAAATTGTATGATTATAGTTCAAGATTTTCTAAAGTGATTAAGACTGTCGCCGAACACACAGGTGAACCAGTGGTGATTCTGTTCGA
>JAITFB010000096.1 GCA_031281695.1 Candidatus Servula neotermitis | reverse complement strand
TCTCAATATACGACTTACAAAGAGCAAGAGGCCAGCCTCAAAAAATCTGCGCAAGACCGAGTCAAAGAAACTCAAATCAACCAAGCTTCTCAAAAATTGATGGAACATTTGGACACTTTAACTGTGCCTTTACCTCCACAAATGATTGAACGCATGATCGCCCAAGAAAAATACCGGATCATGACTCAAACTGAGGAGAAGGACCCAGCCAAATTGAACAAGAAGTTGATGGATGCTGAGCCTGAAATTAAAATTCACGTTGAACGAGAAGCTAAAAGCGAAATTATTGAAGAAACTTTAGCAAAGCGATTAGATGTGCAAATCACTCAAGACGAATTGCAAATGTTTTTGTATCAGCAAGCTATGGTTAATTCTCAAGACCCACAAGAGTTCGTGAAACTTATTCAAGAAAATGATCAATTGCCTTATTACATTTCTTATCTGAGAAACGCCAAAGCCGTTCGGGTTTTTCTAAGTCAAATTACTGTGACGGACACTGCTGGTAAAACCGTGGACTTGTCTATGCCTGAGAACAGAGAACAGAAAACAGATGGCGGAAAACAGAAAACAGCTAACCGAAAGCAAAAGTCGGCTAACAAAAAACCGAACACCAAGCGTGCTGCGGAAGCTGACGATGCCAGTGAGTCCAGTCCAAACAGCGGTGGTGGTGGAAAAACCAAGAAAGGAAAATCATGAACTCAAAAGATTGGATAAACGACCCAGATGAAGAATCTGAAGAAGAAAAAAATGAGCCGGAAAAGGGATCTGAGGCTACATTCCAAAAACTTTTAGAGCGCCGAATTATTTGGCTAGGCGAGGAAGTTACTAACCAAAACGCTAACTTAATTTGCGCCAAAATGCTTTTACTAAGCGAAGAAGATCCTGATAAAGACATCACTCTCTATATCAATTCGCCGGGCGGATCGATTTCCGATGGCTTATCAATTTACGATGTGATGCAATTTGTCAAACCGGATGTGATTACTGTTGGCATTGGTTTGGCAGCTTCAATGGGGCAATTCCTTTTATCCAGCGGAACTAAGGGGAAAAGATTCGCGTTCCCACATACTCGCATTATGATGCATCAACCAACCGGCGGAATTTACGGAAAAGTTACCGATGTGAGCGTTACTGTCAAAGAAATTGCTTACCTTAAAAAAATGCTTTCTGAGCTTATCGCAGAACAAACTGGCCAAACTCTCGAAAAAATCCTAAACGATGTAGAAAAACACGATGTCTGGTTCACAGCTCAAGAAGCTTTAAAATACGGCTTTATCGACCACATAGTTCAAACCTCTGCTGATTTACCGATTGGAGACAAAAGTGAAAAAAACTGAAAATCTTGTATCTGCCTATTCCGAAAGAACCCGCCGTTTAGCTGAACCGCGAGGAGATTACCGCTATATTCTCCCCCAATTTGAAGAACGCACCAGCTACGGCTACCGGACCTCCAATCCTTACTCCAAACTTTTCGAGGACCGGATCATTTTCTTAGGAACTCCGATTGACGATGCTGCGGCCAACGATGTAATGTCTCAGTTATTAGTTTTAGAAGCCATGGATTCTGAGCGCGACATCACTATTTACATCAATTCGCCAGGTGGATCGATTGTTGCGCTTACTGCAATTTACGACACTATGCGCTACATTTCGCCTGACATTCAAACCGTCTGTTTGGGCATGGCGGCTTCGGCAGCGGCAATTGTTTTGGCTGCTGGAACTAAAGGCAAACGTTTGGCTCTTCCGAATTCCAAGATTTTGATTCATCAAACAGCTATTGGCCAAGTTTATCGTGGCACTGTTTCCGATTTGGAAATTCAAGCTGATGAAATGGTAAAAATGCGGGAATGGCTAGAAAAAACTTTGTCGGATCTGACTGGTCAACCAGTAGATAAAATCGAGGCTGATATCGAACGCGATAAATTTCTCACAGCCCCTGAAGCTTTAGAATATGGAATCGTCGATCGCGTACTTACTTCGCGTAAAGATCAAACTTAAACACTTGAGACATTACCTAGGGTCTGCCAGTTAGAATGAACACTCCAGATAATGACTTCGTTCAGCGTTTTGAGAAGGAGATAATTCAAATTCCACCTCAAAATTCTTGGCAAGTTGATGCAGAACTATCAACTGTAATACTGCTGTCTGACAAGAATTTTGACCCAGTTAGACCGCATAGGTTCTACATCACTCTTAAGAATAAAGCGCTATATTTACGAACTTTAAAATTATTCTCGAACGTATATAAGACTGTTTTAACCGGCCGTTCAACCAATCTTACGTCTAACAACAAGATGCCTGAATTATTTCGAATTTATTTTGAAGAATCTAACTACCCTCTCTTGAAACGCTTAGGGGTCGTTGACTCTTCAGGTTTTAAACGCGGACTCGCAAGTAGGACTAACCTCGGATCTTTAGAAAACACTCTCTCTGCTTTGAGAGTTGCAATTCTTATCAGTGGAAATTTCTACGGGGAAAATTTAAATCTGGTTATTGACAACTTTGTAAGAGCTAATGCGGTAATGGGACTTTTCCGTAAAGTAGGCTTACGACCGGATCGCAAAAACATTAAACATTCTCAAGTCATTTTATATTTTCACGATCGAACTACAGTCGGAAACATTTTAGAAATTATCGGTGCTATAAAATCTGCTAAAACATATCGAAAAACGTTTCCCACAGTTTTACCCAGTGTAACCGATGGTACAACCAAGATCCTGATTCAAAAAGCCCCTAAACCTAATAACGTTGAGGTCACAGTTCAGCGCACGATACGAGCCTTAGAGATACTAGAAAACCGAGTCCCCATCAAAAAATCGCTTTTAGTCGCGGGAAAACTACGCATTGAACACCCTCGGGCTTCAGTAGAACATCTCTCAAGTCTCCATACCCCCCCAGTCAGTAAAGACGCTTTAGTCGGACGAATCCGCCGTCTAATTCAACAAGCGGACCAATTCGCCGAGCACTGCGCCTTAGAAGACACCTTGACTTACGCCCTTCGAGTCACCAATTCGGCAATCAATAATTAACGATTAATAATAAAGATTGATGTCGGCGCAGAACTTACATTCGTTGAGGAGCTTCTAAACCCAACAAATCTTCCAAGGTATGTCGAATCACAGTTCGGACTGCATTCGATAACGCTAAACGCCCATAATGCAACGGCTCAGCTGCTTGATTGGCCTTAGGCAAAATCGGATTATGCGCATACCATTTGTGATAAGCCGCAGCCAAAGTCTCCAAGAAGTGACAGATCCGATACGGTTCATAATATTCCACCGCTTCCGCCAAAACCAACGGAAATTGGTCCAGCAAACTCACTAATTCTTTATCAGCTTCCACCAGCTGCCAAGTTTGATCCTGGTAAGCAATTCCGCGCTGCTGGGCCACTTTATTTACTGAACAACAACGAGCATGCACATATTTTACGTAAAAAATTGGATTGTCAGTGGAAGCTTTAGTAATCAAATCTAAGTCCAAAACCATATTTCGGTTAGGATTGGATCGGGTTAACGAATATTTCAAAGCATCTTTCCCCACTGCTTCAATCAAGTCATCCAAAAACACCATCGTTCCGCCCCGTTTACTCAAACGCGAAAATTCACCTTGCGATTCAACAGCCACCATCTGACCAATCAAAACTTTGAGGTTATAGTTGGGATCGTCCCCAAAAGCTGCTGCGACCGCTTTGAGTCTACCAACGTAACCATGATGATCGGCGCCCAACATATAAACCGCCACATCCGCCCCCCGTTGACGTTTGTTGTAATAATAGGCAATGTCCGCAGCCAAATAAGCAGTTGTGCCATCGCTTTTCACAATCACGCGATCCTTATCATCGCCCAATCGGCTGGAAGCAAACCAGGTTGCGCCATCATTTTCGTAAATCAAATTTTTGTCCCGCAATACTTGGATAGCTTGTTCAACTTCGCCATCTCGATACAACGAATGCTCATTAAAATACACGTCAAAATGCACTCCAAAATCTGCCAGCGATTGTTGAATTTTTCCAGTCATTAAGCGCACGCCTTCTTCGCGAAAAATTTCGGTTACAGCTTTTGGTATTTGTTCAACAGTGGTGACTAGATCGGAAGAATTTGAAACAGTTTCAGAGTCAGTCGAATTGTGTCGCACATGATGTGTAAACTTGAAGAGGCTGGATTTTCCAGTGGAAGATTCAGCCTGAGCGGAGCGAAGGGCACCGGAGTCTTTCGAGTTCCCTTCGAGCGTAGCGTTTTTCCCTTCCTTTAATATATAGGCGCTTTTATTGGGCTCAGAAACCACCTCGAAACGCAATTCTAAAATCTGTTCGGCAATCTGGCTTATGTAATCTCCTGAATATCCGTCGTCGGGTGGTGGAAAATGAAAAGCTGCCGCTAACAACGAATTAGTAAATCGGTCAATCTGGACTCCATGATCATTGAAGTAATACTCATTGATTACTTTCGCTCCAGCACTTTGAAGCAACCGACCCAAAGCATCGCCAACCGCCGCCCATCTAGCGTGTCCAATATGCAAAGGACCTGTTGGATTCGCCGAAACATATTCCAAGTTGATAGTAGTCCCAGCCAAAAGTGCGCTATCGCCATATTTGGAGGAAACGGTTTCAGTAGCAATGGTTTCAGTAAAACTGTCAGTTGACAAAACCTGTCGCACTACTTCTGTCAAGTTGTCTGCGCTCACCCAAATATTGATAAACCCAGGTCCAGCTACTTCCACTTTGCTAATTTCCGAATCTTCAGCCAGTTGAGTCG
>JAITFB010000077.1 GCA_031281695.1 Candidatus Servula neotermitis | reverse complement strand
ATTGCTAGTAATCGTGGATCAGCAACGCCACGGTGAATACGTTCCCGGGTCTTGTACACACCGCCCGTCAAGTCATGAAAGTTGGTAACACCCGAAGCCGGTGGCCTAACCCTTTTGGGAGGGAGCCGTCGAAGGTGGGATTAGCGATTAGGACTAAGTCGTAACAAGGTAGCCGTACCGGAAGGTGCGGCTGGATTACCTCCTTTCTAAGGAGTATGGTGTCAGCGTTTTTCATTCTAGTGATACCTTTCTTGGCAATCTTTTCTAAAGTTGTTGGAATCTTTCACTTTGAAAACCGCTGAATCAAGTACAACTTGAATGCGTCCACTATTAGGTTCTCGGAATCTCATTGCTCTTTTTTAATAGCTTTTAGCGATTAGCGACTAGCAATTAGCAATTAGCACAGACTCTAACACCATCGGTGCTTGCGCTTTCACACTAAGATTTATTGCATAATTTTACATTTTACATTTTTTGAAGGGCGCCGCTCACCGCCCCCTTCGCTCGGCTACGCTCAGGCTGGATTTATACGCTGTATAAATCCAGTCCTACGCCGGAGCTTCCCTCGCTTCGCTCGCGCGATCTCCGTCTACCCCTCGGGTCTGATAATTTTTACGCCAAACTGGTCTAAACTTATATAACGTATGAACGCGATTGAAGTCAGTAATCTTTCTAAAGATTTTGGGTCTGTCCGAGCATTGAATGGCGTAAGTTTTGTTGTACCTATTGGATCAATAACTGGTTTTTTGGGTCCGAATGGGGCGGGGAAGTCCACCACTATGAATATTTTGATTGGCGCGATTTCAGCTACCGCTGGGACAGCTAAACTGTTCGATGAAATTGTTAGTGTGAATAATGTGGCTAGTCGTAAGAGTTTAGGTTTTTTGACCAACAGTACTGCCTTGGATCGGACTTTGACAGTCGGTCAAGAGCTCGATTATTTTAGTCATCTAGACGGTCAAGATTATTCAAATTATACGAAACAGTTGGTGGAACAATTGGATTTGAATTTGTCTCAAAAAATTGTTGGACTGTCGACTGGAAATTATCAGAAAGTGGCTTTGATTATTGCACTAATGTCGAAGCCCAAATTGTTGATTTTAGATGAGCCTACTAATGGTTTGGATCCTTTAGTTCAAGCGGAATTTAATAATATAATTCTGCAACTGCGTGACTCTGGATCGAGCATATTTATTTCTTCCCACATTTTGAGTGAAGTTGATCAATTATGCGATGAGTTTATTTTTATCAAAAATGGAAAGATTGTTGGTCAGTTGAGTAAAGCCGAATTGAATCAGCAAAATGGTGGGACTATTACGATTACAGCTAGTGCCAATGATCGAACACGGGTTTTGGAGGTGTTGCGAAAGAATCGAATAGATTATCAGTTAGCAGCAGGAGATTTGGATCAAATTTTTCGTAAGTATTATGAGGATTCTCATGCCTAGTAATCTTTTCAGTCGGAGTATTTGGGGACACACGCTGTTTGCGCGGAGGTGGACTATTTTATTATGGTTCGGCGCAACTCTCGTCTCGATATTTGGAGTGGCACTGTTATTTCCTCCGATTAAGGAGACTATGGCTGGTATAAGTAATTCAGTGCCTGACAGTATGAAAGTTTGGTTTGGCGATGCTCAAACTTGGCAAAGTTATGCTGGGTTTAGCGCGCAAGAAATTTTCCTACAAATGACTATTTTACCGATTATTATGGCGATTGTGTTCGGCGTTGCTTTTTTGGCCGGCGATGAAGAAAACCGGATTATGTTGACCACTTTGGCTAGGCCAATTAAGCGGGAAAGTTATTACTTACAGAAGTATTTAGCATTGGTGATTTTCATAGTGTTAGTGATGACGGGTTTCGGCATTTCGGCTGTTTTAGGTGGGGTAATGTTGGGCGAAAAAGTTGATGTGATGGGTTTTGTCAATTGTACTGCAATGACCACCCTTTTGGTTCTAACTTTAGGAACTTGGGCCTTTGCCATTGGGGCGATTACGGGCCGAAAAAACTTTGGTGGAATAATTGTGGGTTTCTACGCTTTTGTAGCATATTTTATTATGTCTTTGTCAGAGTCCGCCAAAATCATTGAACAATTGAATTACGGGTCTTTGTTTAGATATCTCGATGCCTCGACTGTTATGGCCAACGGTTTAGAGATTCGTCATGTGGTGGTATTTTTGTTCGCGATTGCAGTTCCACTCATAGTGGCTTTGCCCATTTTCATTCGCAGAGATTTAAGTACGCGTTGAACTTAGGCATTGAAAGCATCCACTATTAAGCTCTCGAAATGTCATTGGTCCATGGTAGAAAAATAATCAAGATTAAACTAATGCAAGGAGAATAAAATGAATGGCTACGATCAAAGTTTGGGCGTTTTTGCGTCAATTGACGGTCAGGATATTGCGGTTGGAGAATTGTACTACGACAAATCTGCGAATATGTTGTCTCGGGATCCGGTTTTAGCTTTTCAATACGCTCATAATTTTTTAGAAAATGAAAAGTGTTATCAGATTAGTCCGGATCTTCCACTTACGCGTGAAGTTATTCGTATGTCTGAACGTATTCCAACTCCAGGTGTTTTTCGGGATATGTTGCCAGATGAATGGGGAAGTAATCTGATTTGGAGATCAAGCAGTTCCGATCAATATGTTATGAGCGTGGTTGAAAATCCGCAATTTTTACATCAGTTAGATGTTTTAAAAATCACTTCGGATTTAACGCGTCAAGGTAATCTTCGCCTGGCTAATGAATCTAACGAATTTATTGCTCCTCAGTTATCTCCTTTGCCGATCGTTGATTCGTTAGACGAAATTGCGGAATCTAAAAATCATTATTTATCGAATATTTTTGAAACAGAAGAAATTTTGAGATTGAAAAATGTCGTTTCGTCAATAGGTGGTGCGGCCCCCAAAGTTAGTTGCCTGGATCGTCGTGGCAATTTGTATATTGCGAAATTCTTCAAAGCAGACATAACTGGTCAAATCACCTCTAACCCAATTTTCGAGGAAGTATGTTTACGTATTGCGAGGGAACTTGAAATTGAGACGGAAAAATCACAACTGATCCAACTTTCTAACGGGGAGTACGCTTTTATTGCTAAACGTTTTGATCGTTTGGACGGGAATAGGATTCCGTATTTGTCTTTGTATTCAATGGTGGAGGGTAAAGTAAACCGGTCGGAAACAAGTTATGAGTTATTAGGCGAACTAGTTTTTTCTAAATTTGGAGCCAAAGCCAGTAAAGATTTCTTTGTCCGAGTAGCTTTGAATATTGCGGTAAATAATACGGATGATCATTTGGGTAACACTGGTTTTTTATTTGATTTTTCGTCCGAACAGTGGGAATTAGCTCCTCTCTTTGATATTTATCCCAACAGTAATATTAAAGGGCAGAGCCCAGTCTCGGTGAAAAAGAATAACGTTCACAATTCACGGGGTTTTTCTGATTTAATCGATATTGCTCCAGTTTTTGGATTAAGTAAAGACGTCGCTAAAAAAATTACACATAAGGTCGCATCCGCCGTTTCCTCGAAATGGGTTGAACAGGCTTTAGCTTTAGGGGCTCAAAGCGTTGATATTGACCGATATGAGCTAGTTTTCAGTTTGAGTAGTTATTATTTGCGTGGCACTGTTTCCTCATGACAATCTAAATCATTGAACAATTGAATCACGGGTCTTTGTTTAGATATTTCGATGCCTCGACTGTTATGGCCAATGGTTGTTTAGAGATTCAGCATGTGCTGGTATTTTTGTTAGCAATTGCGGCTCCGCTCATAGTGGCTTTACCTATTTTCACTCGCAGAGATTTAAGTACGCGTTAGTAGTTTAGAGTTAAATATAGATTTCCTTACTTAACAAATTTCCATTTTTGTTAAGTGTAGCTATGTTTTATTTAACATTTAGGATAAACTGTTAACTATGGAACAGCTTACTATCCCTAAAGTAACCTACGAGGAATATAAGTGGGAAGGTGAAATACCCTACGACTTTATGAATCAAAAAGATCGTAAAATGGCGTTAAAACCCTATAAAGCAGCCATTGTGCCTGAAATTGCTGACTTAGATTTGGCTCTCAACAGGGAAAACCAAGACTTGATTTTAGAAGCAGTGGAATCTTTAGCTAGATTTGACGCGCTGTTGTCGCAAAAAGCTATCATTATCCCACCAGTGTTGTTGCGCTCTGAATCAGCTTCCAGCTCGCAAATAGAAAATTTAACTGCTTCCGCTAAAAATATTGCTATTGCTTCAATAGGCGGAAAAACTAAAGATAATGCCGCGTTAATCTCTGACAACATCACGGCGATGGAATTTGCTATCTCCGAGTCAAAACAGCTAAATTTATACACAGTAACTTTTCTCAACGAGTTGTTATTACGTCGTACTTTTGGGGATCAAGCTGGTTTAGTGAGGAACCGTCCGGTCTGGATTGGCAAGAGTTACAGTTTGCCCCAAACTGCTGAATACGTTCCTCCGCACTATTCGAGAGTGTTCCCAGCCTTAGAAGATTGGGTGAAGTTCGCTAATCGCGAGGATTTACATCCGTTATTTTCAGCAGCGGTAGCTCATGCTCAATTCGAAAATATTCATCCATTTATTGACGGTAATGGTAGGACTGGGCGAGCGCTGATTCAAGTTATGCTGAAACGAGGAGGAGTTTTACGACATTCCACTTTCCCAGTCTCAGCTGGATTGTTGCATGATCTGCCTGGATACATAGCCGCTTTGAGTGCGTATCGAGAAGGGGATTTTCAATCGATAGTTTCAAGACTCTGTCAATCAGTGCTGTCAGCCACCTTGCCTTGTGCGGAATTGGTCACAAAAATTGAACAAGCTTTGATATTATGGAGCGATCAAGTGCACCCTCGCAAAGATTCAGTGCTCGAACGATTGTTACCTTTGTTATTTGTTCAACCAGTGGTGGACGCTAAATATGTTTCAGAGACTTTAGAAATGTCGGATGCTGGAGCGAGGAGACTAATCAAACAACTGGTTGATGCGCAAATTTTACGTCCTATCAAAGATCAAAAGCGCAACGTGCTTTATGAAGCTCCGCTGGCGACCGGTCTAATCGACGGGTTTGCTCAAGGGTTTCAGCTACGGTCTTGAGTTTGGCCTTGAATTGCATCTTTGGGTATTCCAAAGAACAAGGTCAAAATAAATCCGCCTAGATAACCTGCCAGCAGTCCGAAGATATAGCCGAGCCATTTCCCGTCATAGATCAATGGGATCAGAGCCAATCCAGATGGACCGATGGCAATCGCGCCTACGCTACCGATCATACCGATTACCGCGCCGCCGATGCCGCCGCCCAAACAGGCTGTGATAAACGGCCGCCCCAAAGGTAAGGTTACCCCATAAATCAGCGGTTCGCCGACTCCTAATATACCAACGGGTAAAGCTCCCTTGATTAGCGTCATCAGTTCTTTGTTCTTGCGGCAACGGACAGCCAGAGCCATAGCTGCTCCAACTTGTCCAGCGCCAGCCATAGCCAAAATCGGCAAAAGGGGCGTCATATTTTGCGAGGCAATCATTTCTAGGTGAATCGGCGTTAGTATTTGATGTAACCCCAACATAACCATAGGGAGGAAAGCAGCTCCGAGAACAAAACCTGAAAACGGTCCGCCCACATTTAATATCCAGTTGATGCCACTTAGCAAACCGTTGGCCGTGTAACCGGCTAAAGGCATGATTACAAATATTTCGAAAGTTGTCATACAAATTAGTACAATCATTGGGGTAACGATGATATCAACAGAATCTGGCACCCATTTATGACACCACTTTTCGAGCAAACAAGCGATCCAAACTGCCACCAACACGCCTATAACCCCGCCTTGTCCAGCGGTTATGGAATGAGAGCCGCCTTCAAAGATATTGGGCAGGGTTGGCAACTCAGTAATTTGATATCCTAGGCCATCAGCATTGACGAATTGATTGAGCTTCGTCGGATCCAACGCATCGGGTTGGAGAGCGGTAGTAGTGAATCCCGGGCCAAATCCTGGTAGTAGTGAAATTCCACCGATAATGCCGCCAATAACCGCCGTGCCTCCGAATTCTTTAGCCGCATTTATGCCGCAATAAATTGCTAAGTAAGTGAATAGACCTTTTTGAATCAATCCACATAATAGAACGATCGTAACCCACGGATCTCCTGCTAAATCGCCGGCTGTTATCATATTGGACAAGATTGACCCAACGCCTGCAATCAAGCCAGCGCCGACCATGCCTGGAATTAGCGGGACAAAGATAGCAGCAATCAACTTTAAGACGCGTTGCACTGCAGAGTTTTTGCGTTTAGCTTTTTGGGCGTCTTTTACGGCTCGAGCTTTGGCTTCGACGATTTCTTGGTTCGTCATACCAGCATGCGAATCGGCTTCATTTGTCGCAGCTTCGGCTGTAGTTGTGGTTGGTTCGGGAGTACTCGCCGTAGCTGTTTTTATGGGTATGTCGTCGCCCGGTTTGACGCCAGCGGCCTCAGCCATAATTTCGGCAATCTTGGTGGACTTGCCTGGGCCTACAACGGCCTGATATGTGTCGCCATCTTCAACCACCCCCATGACTCCCGCGATAGCTTTGAGTCCATCGATATCAGTTTTGGAAGTATCCCGTAGTTTCATGCGTACACGCGTCATACAACTATAGACTTTTTGGACATTGTCCATACCGCCAACTTTATCGTAAATCTCCCGCGCGATTTCTTGATTCGGATCTGTCATTGCAACCTCTTTCAATTATATTTTACTGTAATTTGTCATATTCAACCGAAAAATTCTTCACTTTTCCGACAATTTGAGCGGCTGGCATAATTGTTTATGAATTTACCGAGCTGACATTGAGTTAAACGCATTGCTTGAATGCTACAAAATGGCTTTTCTGACGAAACCATTGGCTTGGTCTAATTTTTGTCTTGCAGTATTAGCATCAGTGTCAGTCAATATCATAACGATGGCTAACTTGACTGATTCGTTGGCTTTAAGATAATACTCTTGCGCAACTTGATAATCGACTCCAGTAGCGAGCATGATAATGCGTTTCGAGCGCTCGATTAACTTGTCGTTAGTCGGTCGTACGTCGACCATCAGATTTTTATAGACTTTTCCGACTTGGATCATGGTGACAGTGGATAACATATTCAGTATTAGTTTTTGGGCTGTGCCTGATTTGAGTCGGGTCGAGCCAGTTAAAAATTCTGGATCTAAATCAACCTCAATACTGTGCTTGGCGTATTGCGAAATTTCAGCGTTCAAATTACAAGCGATTGAAATTGTGTTGGCTCCGATTTGGTTAGCATATTCTAGCCCACCTATGACATAAGGCGTGCGCCCTGAGGCGGCAATACCGACTACGCTGTCTTTATCAGTCAAATTGATGCGTTTGAGATCGTCAATCGCCATGATCTTCGAATCTTCCGCTCCTTCGACTGCCGCTATAAAAGCTTTATCTCCTCCAGCAATCAGACCCATTACGCGGTCGCTGGGAGTTCCAAAAGTTGGCGGACACTCTACCGCGTCTAGTACGCCTAAGCGTCCAGATGTACCAGCTCCGATGTAGATGATACGCCCACCTTTTTTCCAAGATTCAACCAAAGTGGCGATGGCTTCGCCGATTGAGTCCAGTTTTTGGCTAATTCTGATTGCAACTTTCTGATCTTCAGTGTTCATGCGCTGAAGAGCTTGATCGATAGTCAACTCATCCAAGTTCATTGTATTGGGGTTGCGCTGTTCTGTGCCGAGAGCGTCCAAATTGATTTTTGGCATTTTTAACCTCCTGATTAGTTATTTTGTAATTTAATTTTAGAGTATTTTCCACCAATTCGCCGAATTAAGTGCAACTCACTATTAAGTGCTTGATTAATTAATTTCAAGTAAGATAAAACTATGTATTATCGAGGTCTAGTTGTTGATACGTTAGACAATTCTCTCTCTCTCTCTCTCTCTCTCTCTCTCTCTCTCTCTCTCTCTCTCTCTGGCGTAGCTTACAATTCAGGAACAAGTGCTTCAGCTTTAGTTTTTCCTTCCCGCAGGCTCAGCTACCAATTGCGCGAGGTGGCTAATGGCTAAAAAGTCTAAGCTAAAAGCGCGTTCAACCAGATCTAATTCATTGTACGTCAAATATTATAAGTGGTGGTTGTTGGGGGTTTTAGTGATCGCATTTGGGTTCTATTTCGGATTATTCTTCACAGCTTTTGGTATCGTAGATTTTTACGATGAGGTGTCGGAGGTAACTGGATTCGGTTACCCTAGTGACAAACATTCACTTTTCTTAGGCTTTATTTTACGGCCATTGTTTTTGACAGGTCACGGTTTGTTGATTTACGAGTTGATCAATCAAGTGCTGGTGGTTTGGATACTTTGGAAAGCCTTAATGTTATTAGACTCTTTGGGGACAGCTCGTAAAGTAATCAACGGCCTGGTCATATTTTACGTGTTGTATCCCTATTCTTTTTTCATCTCAAACTACCTCTCTAAAGATCAACTCTTGGCAGTCATTACTTTCGCATTTTTTGTGCAATTATTCAAAGTTTCTAAAATTAAAGACCCAACTAAAAAAGACTGGTTGGTTTTAGGAATCTGGCTGGCATTGACTATTTTGTTGAAAGTATTCTCAGTTTTATTAGTGTTTGCGTTAATTCCAGTTTGGTGGAAGCATCGTAGAAGAACTAAAATTTTCGCTCTGGTTGGAGCAGTGTCAGTCATTTTGCCACTGCTTTTTAATCAAATTGCGATGATTGCTTACGGTATCCATTCCCGCAATGATGTTCAGGCTTCGAATGTAGCAATCGTAGTGGCTGGACAGATTTTCGGTGATCCCAACGCGACTATTAGTGAGGATCAACGCCAATATTATGAAGATTTGTACAAGAACAGTGCGTTCGAAGCTTTTAATCCTGGGCTGGATGTTACGCGTTGGTGGGAGGCTAGCAATCCTTTTCTGAGCGATAAACTAAAAGACCCATTGCTCAGCTCTGATGTCAATGTTTGGGATTTGAATTCCCGCACTTTAGGTTTGTGTTTTAGCAATTTGGGCACTTGTTTGCGTAGTTATCTGGTTTTGATGTCTGGGTATTATATGCCTTATGAAATATTATATGCGACAACCGGTTTGGTTCGATATCCTTATTTTTCAAATTGGACTCGTTCGGATAATTTAGACAGTATTTTGCCTACCAGCACTATAACTTGGAATACTTTACGTTTTTGCGGCGAGGCTGGAACTGATGGTCAACCTGTAGGAGAACCAATTGACTTCGAGCGTTATAAGTCTTGCATGGTGGAAAATATTGGCGAAAATGGCAATCCTGTAGCTGATTCTTTGCGTCCAGCGATTCGAGCTACTCCTTTATCAGGTTCTTTGATGCCTAGCGTTGCTCAGGGTTTGATTGATATTGCGAACTTTTTTAAATTTTTCTTAGAAGGCTTTTGGTTATTTTGGACCAGCTTGACTTTGTTGATAATCAGTCTGATTAAAAAACAATTCGAGAATATTCGACCATTACTGTGGGGCATTATGATTTTTTACTTAGGGTTGTTCGTTTTCTCGCCCATCTCTTATGAAAGATATTTGTTCCCTTTGTATTGGCTCCTCCCCTTTGTGATCGGGACATTTTTTATTCCACCGCCTCGCTCCGCTCGGAAAAGCTAGCGATTCGGATTAGATCTAGGGGATTGATGTCATGAATGTATATACGTTCTCCGAGCTTTATGTTGGGAGTAAGGAATCAACTTCTTTTTTTACTAGTTTTATGAAACTTGGATATCCTCCAAAATCATTTGGCCGATTTTATATACCGTAGTTAGAGCGAGAACGACAATTTCTTTGGTTTGGAAATCTACGTACTCCAAGCAACTATGCATAGTTCCAAATGTAGAAATGTTGACTCGTACGAAATTCAGAATTAATTTAGTGGAATTAAAATTAGATTTCGGAATTAAATTTTGTAAGACTGAGAATCCTTTATAACTCGTACGGTTTTTCATCATTGCGATATTGACCGATTTGTCTAACACTCTCAGCGTGGCTAATCCTAGATTTGTTAGTTGACCAAAAATTTTTTCGGACATCGACGCAGATTTCAAAATTTCTCGGATTTGTTCGCCTTGATATATGTCTTCGTAAAAGGAATCTGGGTATTCTTCTAAAGGATTTAGGTACAGCGAACGAGCTGTGTGAATTTTCTCAAAGGTAATGCCACTCATTCCATAAACTTTATCGAAGTCCAAGGTTTGGATTATTTGGTCTTGTTCAAAATGAGATTGGATGTTTGAAAGTTGTGTGAAAGTGAATCTAATTTGTGAAATTTTTTGTTTTCAAACATTAAATCTGTTAGGATTTTAATAGAAAACTTTATCAAACAGGAGGATAAAATATGGCAAAAATTATCAATTTCGACGAGGACGCACGTCGAGCGATGGAAGCTGGGTTGAACCAGCTGGCAGACACCGTTAAAGTTACATTGGGACCTAAAGGGCGTAATGTAGTTTTAGACAAAAAGTGGGGTGCGCCTACTATCACTAATGACGGCGTAAGCATCGCCAAGGAAATCGATCTGGAAGAACCTTACGAGAGAATTGGCGCTGAGCTGGTTAAAGAAGTCGCTAAGAAGACTGACGATGTGGCCGGCGACGGTACGACAACTGCGACGGTTTTGGCTCAAGCTTTGGTTCACGAAGGTTTGCGCAATGTCGCCGCTGGAGCTAACCCTATTGCTTTGAAACGAGGGATTGACAAGGCCGTTGGCGCGATTGTGAAAGAGTTGGAAGCAGTTTCTAAAGATGTTGAAACTACTGAAGAAATCGCCGCCAGCGCCTCGATTTCGGCTGCTGATGAAGAGATTGGAAAATTGATCGCTGAAGCTTTGGATAAAGTCGGGAACGAAGGGGTAGTGACTGTCGAAGAGTCCAACACTTTCGGTTTAGAATTAGAAGAAACCCAAGGCATGAATTTCGACAAAGGTTATTTGGCGCGATATTTCATAACTGATGAAGAGCGTCAAGAGGCCGTTTTGGACGACCCATATATTTTGTTGGTCGAATCCAAAGTGTCTAACGTGAAAGATTTGTTGCCTTTATTGGAAGCGGTTATGCAAACTTCTAAGCCTTTGTTGATTATTGCTGAAGATGTTGAGCAAGAAGCTTTGGCGACTTTGGTCTTAAACAAAATTCGCGGAGCTTTCAAGTCCGTTGCGGTCAAGGCGCCTGGGTTTGGCGACCGACGTAAAGCCATGTTACAAGACATTGCAGTTTTGACCAACGCGACCGTAATTAGCGGTGATGTGGGTCTGACTTTGGAGAAAGCCACCATCGATTTGTTGGGTACCGCCAAAAAAGTGGTGGTCACCAAAGACGACACTACTATTATTGATGGCGGAGGATCGGAGCAAGCCGTTGAAGGTCGGATGGCTCAAATTCGTCAAGAAATCGACAAGTCCGATTCCGATTATGACAAAGAAAAATTGCAAGAACGTTTGGCAAAACTATCCGGCGGTGTGGCAATCATTCGCGCTGGAGCAGCCACTGAGGTGGAATTGAAAGAACGCAAACATCGTATTGAAGACGCAATTCGTAACGCCAAAGCGGCTGTCGAAGAAGGCTTAGTCCCCGGCGGCGGCGTGGCTTTAATTCAAGCATCGAAAGCTTTGGATCAGTTGAAATTGGACGGCGATGAAGCTATTGGCGCTCAAATTGTTTCGAAAGCCTTGGAAGCGCCGCTCAAGCAAATTGCGCTCAACGCTGGTTTGGAAGGCGGAGTTGTGGTCGATAAAGTTCGCTCTTTGCCAGCAGGACATGGCTTGAACGCGCAGACCGGCGAGTACGAGGATTTGATGGCAGCGGGCATTTCCGATCCGCGCAAAGTGACTCGCTCGGCCTTGCAAAACGCGGCATCCATCGCAGGTCTTTTCATTACTACCGAAGCTGTGGTGGCTGATAAACCTGAGCCCCCTGCGCCAGCTGCTGCTCCAGCTCCTGACATGGGCTATTAAATTGTTTTTAGTTTCTGTCCGTTTTAGACCGTACCATTGGGGCTCGAAGAACAAACTCCAAGAGTTCTTCGGGCTCGAAATGGACGATCAGCCGATTGCGGAAGCCTGGTTTGGAACTCATCGCACCGGAGGTTCTGATGTTGAGATTTCGGCACGTAAGACTATCCAGCTTAACGATTTTGTGATGGGTAACGTTGACAAACATCTGGGTAAGATTTCTCAACGTAAATTCGGTAAAGAGTTGCCCTTTTTGATGAAGTTATTAGCGGTTTCGCAGTCTTTGTCAATTCAAGCTCATCCAACTTCTGAGCAAGCTCAAAAAGGCTTTGCGGAAGAAGAGAAGGATGGGATTCGTATCGCCGATCCTTTGCGCAGCTTCAAGGATCCTAATCCTAAACCAGAATTGTTCGTAGCTCTCCAAAAATCCTATATTTTTAACGGTTTTTTGCCCGCGGATGAGATTTTAGAGACAATCGCTGATTTGCGTGGGAAATTAGTCGAAGACATGCGTCACAATTTGAAATTGCATCCCGACGAAGAGGGCGTGCGTGAATGCTTTGAGAACATTATGAAGGTCAGGGGGCAATCGGACCAAGATACTGAATTGAGTGACACCTTAGCGAACATTAAATCACGTGTTGATTCAGATCTGAGTAATAATTTATTGCAAGACAAGTTGATGTTGTTGGTGGCAGATGATCACCCAAACGACCCTATGGTCTTAACTCTTTTGATGATGAACGCGATGGAGCTCAACGCGTATGATGCGGCCTTCGTTCCAGAAGGACGTGTACATGTTTATGTTCGAGGATTTGGGGTAGAAGTGATGATCAACTCGGACAACGTTTTGCGCGCAGGCTTGACTGAAAAGCATGTCAACGATAAGTTGTTTTTGGAGATTGCCAATTTCAGCCCGTCTGGTCGCTTGTCTCCGGTTCGAGCATTGGTCGATGGAAATATGTATGATTATCGCTCTGGCGGCTCGACCCGATTAGGTGTTAATTTAGGCGAGTTGTCGGAAAAGAAAGAAAAAATTGAGGTTTATCCTCAAGGACCGCGGATGGTTATATGTTTAAACGGAAAAATTGTTTTACATAACGATAAAGGGAAGTTGGCTTTGGAACATGCGCAAGCCGCATTTATCTCCGATGTCGATGGGCCAGTTACTGTTACTGGTGACGGTCGTTTCGTCTTGAGTTACGTAGAGCTAGACTAGCTCGCCCTGCTTGCAGTAGTTAGCGATTAGTAGTTAGTGATTAGATATGAAATCTCGCTGTCAGAGCAATAGCCGTTTCAGTAAAACAATCCGAACTGATAACTGACTACTAATTAACTCTTAGCCACCACCATAGCAGTTTGAACCTGATACCCCCCGTCCTCTAAAGTATAAATACATTCTTTGAGTGTACTGCCAGTGGTCAAAACATCGTCCACCAAAATGATGGATTGTGGAGGTGGAAATCGTTTGGACATTTTCTTTGCCAAACTGATTGTGTTGGTTTTGTTACGAGAGCGTTCTTTATAGGTGAGATTTTCTTGTTTTTCGCCTTTGGTTTGAACCAATAAATCGACAATGCAATGCTTAAGGTTAGGCTGAGCTTCGGTCAACGCTAATTGAACCCCTCTAGCCAAAACCTCCGTTGGTTTCACTATTCGTTCCAAATTAGCTTTTTTAGTGCTCGGCGCAGGCACTATCAACACGCGCCCGCAATTGCCGTTACCGCTGGCAATCCAGGATTGCACATCTCGACCAATCAATTGTTGAAAAAACTTCACTAAATCTGTGCGTTCGAGGTTTTTGAAACCTAAAATTAAATTGCGCATTTCTCCGTCATATTTGTGAATTCCGTAAATTGGGGTTTGGGATTCGACTAACGGTGCAATATTTTGCGCTTCAAAATTTAATAGATCTTGGCATTGAGGACATACATGCCAATCCGGTTGACCGCACCCAGCGCAAGAAAGAGGCCAAATCAAACGGCAAAATTCTCGGACCATGATTTGTAAAGCTTGCATAATCTCAGTTTGCGTTCTTCAGCTAGATTTGTCAATAGGGTAAGCTGATTTTATGCCCAAATTATCTAGCAGGAAAGAATACGCCCATCTAATAAAAATTAGCCTATCGGTTTTGAGCCAAACTGTAATTTTGCCTTTAGCTATTACGGTCGATACAGCTATTGTTGGTCGGCTTTTGGGTACGGTCGAGTTGGCTGGTTTGAGCGTTGGAGCCGTGATTATGAATACTATTTTAGGAATTGGAGTTTTCATTATTTTTTCGACCAACGCCGCCGTTGCGCAACATATTGGAGCTGGTCAAAATAAGAAAGCGGTTGATACGATAATTAACACAATCGTCTTAGGGGTGCTTTTAGGCGCAGCTTTGACGGTCCTGGGATATACTCTTTTACGGCCAGCCACCTACGCATTTGATGTTATGCCCGAAGTCCGCGAGGCTGCTCAATTTTATATGATGGGCTACATGGTTTGTTTTCCAGCGATTGTAGTCGATATGGGTTGTTCGGGAATTTTGCGGGGGCTCCGAAAATATAAGCCTTTGACTATTGCGTCGTTTTCCAGTTTCGCGCTCAATATTCCGATGGTATTAATATTTGTTCAAGTTTTTCATATGGGATTGTTCGGAACTGGATTGGCGGCGGCCATTACCATTTGGCTGGAAACGATTGTTAAATTGATTATTGTTTGGCGACATGTTAGACAATTTAATTATAAGCTACGTCCATCTTTGGATGGAGTTTTGACCAGTTTTAACGAAGGTGTTCCGATCTTGGTCAGAGAAATTGTGATGTGGACAACCAATTTGTTCTTGGTTTATTCGATAGGCGTAATTGGAACTGCGGCTGTGGCTGGAGCGCAGGTTTCGGAAACACTTTGGGTTTACGTCATCTTTGTCTTAGATTCGATCTCGCAAGCTATTACAACTTTGGTCGGCGAACGCATTGGCGAAAAAGATTGGATTGGTGCTAAAGAGACTTTGCGACGAGCTATTAAATTGTCGTTAGGTTATGCTGGCGTACTCAGTTTGGTCCTACTCGGCGGAGGGTGGTTCGTACCTTATATTTTCACTTCCGATTCCGAAGTAATCGTTTTTGCGATAGCGGCTTTAATCGAAGGTGGTCTAGTGGTGTTTCATATGGCTTATACCTTCGTGGTTGATGGCGCTTTAATCGCTTCAAAAGACACGAAATATTTAGCATTTGTTTCGGTTGTTGCATCGATTGTCTATATCGGTTCAGCGTTTGTGGCGATCAATTTGGTTCCTCATGATTTTTGGGGTTTTATAATTGTTTATGGATGTTACGATGGAGTATTCATTGGGATTCGAGCCCTTTTGGCTAAATTTCGGCATAACAGCGACCGTTGGCTGAGGTTAGCCAGAAAGGAAGTAGGAACTAGTTTCGAGTAAACAGGAACTAGGAATTAGTTGTGTGTGGGGTTTTTGAGTGTCAGAGCCTACGCCGAATCTATCCGTCACTGAAAGCGTGAGCTCAATCACTTTCAGCTTCAGGGGTTGTCAATTGTTAACTATAACTCCCTATTAAAGGTTTAACTCCCAACTCACAATTCTTAGTCCTTTTTTGTGAATTCACTTGGGTTTGATTATTGAAGTCTCTAAGATGAGAAAATGAGTTGGCAAATTGATGCAAAATGTTCCGGTATGGATCCGGATGTGTTCTTTCCTGTAGGAACGACTTTACAAGCTATTGAAAAAGTAGCTCACGCCAAAAACATTTGTTCAGAATGTATGGTTGTGACAGACTGTTTGGATTGGGCGATTAGTACCAATCAAGATTCGGGGATTTGGGGTGGAAAATCCGAAGAAGAACGTCGAGTTTTGCGGCGGCAATTACCTAAGAAAACTCGCAGGCGTTTGAAAATTTAACTCGTCTATATTTAGTATATGAAATCCATTACTCTGACCCCAGAGGTGTATCAGAACATCGAAAATGAACTGGTTCAATTGCGAGAAGTTAAGCGGCCAATTGTAGTTAAACGTTTGGCTGAAGCTCGCGCTGAAGGAGATTTGAGCGAAAATGGCGGTTATCATGCTGCGCGCAGTGAATTGCGATTATTGGACACTCAAATTAAATCATTAAAAGCTAAATTGGACAATGCTCAGGTCGCCAGCGTCAAATCCACCGACCAGGTCGATATTGGACTGAAAATTACCGCTGAATTAAATGGTAGCAAAACTACTTTTGTTTTAGGCGACCGCGAATTTCAAAAAACCACCGACTTCCAAGTTTTCGGCCCAGATTCTCCCCTCGGTCAAGCTATTTTAGGAAAAAAGTCCGGCACAACCGCTACTTACCTTGCTCCAAACTCCCAAAAAGTTACTGTTAAGATTCTAGACATCAGCAGACAGTAGGTACCGGTCAATAGGCTGCAGTTAGTTCAGACTGTTTGAGTGAAAGCGTTATTGCTCCTATAGCAAAATCTCAGGGCAGATAACTGACGGGCGGATACACCGATGCCGCGTCCATAAACCTTGGGTAATTACACACAACTAACTCCTAACCCCTCGCCAGCAGCTCCCACACCGACGCCAATCCCGTACAATTAATTCCTAACTCCTCTCACCCTTCCCGCCAACTGCTCTTGCAGTGATGGCAATCCCACACTCCTAATTCTCGCCCTTCCCGCCAACGGCTCCTTCACAGAATTCATTCTCACCGATTATTAACTATTAACTCTTAACTATTAACTATTAATTGCCCTCCCGTCAAAGACTCCCACACCGATGGTAATCCCACGCAACTGACCCACCTAGCACCTATAATAACCCCTAATTTCGATTTAACTAATCAACCAAAAAATCCGTTAGCCCCGCTATATCCGCGAAAAACCGACTTTGCTAAAAAGAAACGCACAAATAAAAATGTTATTTCAGACCTTAAAACTGGGGTATAATCTGAAAATATACCGCAGCATGAGCTGCGCGAAAATACAGAAAGGCATACCTTATGAAACAAAAACTTAAGAAAATGGATCAGATTATTAAGGCCAATGGGGAGTATTTCTACTCCAACAATTATTTAATATTCAAGATG
>JAITFB010000044.1 GCA_031281695.1 Candidatus Servula neotermitis | reverse complement strand
AAATGAACCAATTGAATTCCGAGTGGATAAAATTCCGGTCTTTGAAATCCAATTGGATTGTGTTAGGCATTATGTTGTTGGCTTCGGTAGTCGGTCCAGGAATGGCCGCTTATACCACCTCCCCTTTTCGCGCTGAACAAATCGCGGCCGGCGTTAAAATTACTTGGGACTACAATGCTACTTGGGACACGGTCTCCAATTTCACTCAGGGCTACATAATTTTCGCAGCAATTTTGGTGATATTGATGACCAGCCAGGAGTTTCATTTTGGAACCATACAAGTTGCTTTGTTTACGCACCCTAACCGGATTGTTTATTATATTTGGCGCTTAGTGTTCGTGAGCATTTTTACAGTGGTTTCGTATATTACCACCACCTTTGCTGGATTTGCGGCAGCGTATATCGGTCAGAGAGGATTGGTTACCGACCAGCCGTTTTTCAACGAGTTTTTTGAATACGCTGGGCTGGTCTATGGACAGGTTTTATTGACGGTTTGGTTGACTATGCTCATCGTTGCTGGTTTGGTTTTTATTTTTAAGAGCTCGACCCCAGCAATTTTGACCTTTTTCGCCATATATTTTGTGATTCCCTCGGTTCTGTCAACAGTTTTTGTAACCAGCTCATTTAGTTTGTATTTGGAGCCTGAAAAAGTCACCAGCATTCCTTTTTTACTCTGGGTGATTGCGTATTTGCCTTCTACCTGTTTCGATTCGCTGACGGGAGGGTTATTCGATAACGCTTCCCTAATCCTCAAAGACTTTACCGAGAATTTCAACTTATCTTTTTCAGCTGATCAATATTTTATAACCACCGCAGTTATTTATAGTCTAATTACGTTAGCGGTCATATCGGTTGGATGCTGGTTGTTTAAAAAACGGGATATTTAACTCGTTTCACTTTCAATTAACAGCTCACAATTAACTATCAATAGTCACGCGGGATTCTTAAGTGCAGCAGCGTTCGCAGCTACGAGCGACTAACGACTAGTTGTGCAACACATTTGAGTGCAGGTGCTTACGCATTAAAAGCGCGTATTTCTTGTGCCAGCTCGCGATTTCCAGTCGGTTGTTGGTTGCTGTAATCTAATTTAGTATGAAATCTCCTTTAGTAATTCAGACGGATTTTGGGCGCGGTGATGGAGCGGTGGCTGCTATGTACGGGGTGGCTTTGGACCAAGATCTGGACTTGAAAATTTATGACTTGACGCATGACATCGAACCTTATAATATACGGGCGGCATCATGGACTTTATATCAGACCATCAAGTATTGGCCCAAAAGCTCAGTTTTTATTTCCGTGGTTGATCCAGGGGTAGGAAGCGATCGGAACAGTGCAGTTGGGTTGACTGAGTCCGGGCATTATGTGGTTTCGCCGAACAACGGAACTTTTACGCATTTGAAAAAGCATTATGGATTTGCCAAAATTCACGAAATTGACGTGAGTGAATATATGCGTAAAGACGTTGGCGTTTCTCACACGTTTCATGGTCGAGACCTTTATGCGCGAGTTGGTGCTAAATTAGCCGCTGGTCAAATAGCTATTGAAGATGTTGGACCGATATTATCAGTCGATCAACTTCGAGAAGTCGATGTTCCTGAAGCCATCGAGACTGAAGATTCAATTATTGGACACTTCGCAATGAACGACACTCACTTCGGATCAATTTGGACCGAGATTCCATTCGAAACATTCCGATTGAAATTCAATCCGCAATATGGCGAACGTTTCAGAGTACGGATTAAAGATAACGATGTTTTGATTTATGAAAATATAATTATTTTTGCTCGAACATTCGCGGATGTTCAAGTTGGCCAACCTTTAATTTTCGTAAACTCCTTATATTCTTTGTCTTTGGCTCTCAACCAAGTGGGATTTTTAGGGTCTCATTTGTCCGTATCAGGCGGCAATGCCACTATTGAGTTTTCGCGGCCTAGTGCTTAGTGACTAGCAGTTAGCAATTAGCGGATTAGTTTTGTCGCAGTTTCATGCGCATTGGGGTCAGTGGCTTTATCAGTAAGATTGCCAGCGGTATTTACTTCTAACTGAGAGTGGACACATGGGTCCCGCACCCTACAATGTTGGATAATTTAACTGCTTTCAAGAGATTGGCAATTGCTTGAAAAGGCGAGCGAGCTAAACTAATTTAATGTCAGTAGAATTTCCCTTAGAAACTGTTCGGCATTCGACGACTCACATTATGGCGCAAGCGGTTCAAAATTTATTTGGGCGAGATGTAGTTCAGTTAGGAATTGGACCAGCAGTGGAAAACGGTTTTTATTACGATTTCAAATTAGACCACGCTTTCACGCCTGAAGATTTGTTGAAAATTGAAAAAGAAATGCGTAAATTAATTGCTCAAAACCAACAATTTGTCCGTCGGGAAGTTAACATCGCCGAAGCCAGGGCCGAATTAGCCAACCAACCGTTTAAATTAGAATTAATTAATTCGAAAAACCAAGACGGAATAGTCAGTTTTTACGACAATGTTTTACCTAACGGATCGACAGTTTGGACCGATCTTTGTCAAGGTCCGCATGTTCCAGATACGTCCTATATTAAAGCATTCAAGCTGATGCGTTCGGCTGGAGCCTATTGGCTAGGAAAAGAAACCAATCCGCAAATGCAAAGGATTTACGGGACAGCTTGGCAATCTGAAGGAGATTTGCGGGCTTACTTATTGCAAATGGAAGAGGCGGAAAAACGCGACCACCGACGTTTAGGCATAGAGCTGGATTTGTTTAGTTTCCCCAAAGAAATCGGTTCAGGCTTACCAGTGTTTCACCCTAAAGGCGGTATCGTGCGGCTGGAAATGGAAAATTATAGTCGGAAAAAACATCTAGAAGCTGGTTACAGTTTTGTCAACACCCCGCACATTACTAAAGGCCAACTGTTCGAAACTTCCGGGCATTTGGATTGGTATAGCGAGGGTATGTTTCCGCCTATGAAGGTGGACGAGGACATTGATTATTACTTGAAGCCTATGAATTGTCCTATGCATAATTTGGTTTATCAATCTAGGGCGCGTAGTTACCGTGAGTTGCCTTTGCGTTTATTTGAGTTTGGAACAGTTTATCGTTACGAAAAATCGGGAGTGGTACACGGTTTGACTCGAGCGCGCGGGTTCACGCAAGATGATGCTCATATTTATTGTACCGAAGATCAAATGAAAGCTGAGTTGTCATCCTTGTTGCGTTTCGTTTTGGACTTGCTGAAAGATTTCGGTTTGACTGATTTTTATTTGGAACTTTCCACCAAAGATCCCCATAAATTTGTAGGTTCTGACGAAATTTGGGAGGTGGCTACTCGGACTTTAGAAGAAGTAGCGCTAGAATCTCAATTGCAACTAGTGCCTGATGTAGGCGGAGCAGCTTTTTACGGACCTAAAATTTCTGTGCAAGTTAGAGATGCAATTGGTCGGACCTGGCAGATTTCTACTATTCAGCTGGATTTCAATGAGCCTGAATTGTTCAAGTTAGAATATCAAGCTGCTGACGGAACTCGTAAGCGACCGGTTATGATTCACCGCGCCCTCTTCGGTTCAATTGAACGATTCTTTGGAATATTAGTTGAACATTATAATGGAGCATTTCCAGCTTGGTTGGCTCCAGTTCAAGTCAAAGGGATTCCAGTCGCTGACGAATATGCGCCTTATGTAAATCGAGCCTTGAATAAATTAGCCCAACAAGGAATTCGAGTTGAGTTGGACGTTTCCGCAGATCGTTTCGGTAAAAAAATCCGCACTGCTACTCAAGAAAAAGTGCCGTTTGTGTTGATTGCTGGAGAACAAGATAAAATTGCTAGCGCAGTATCATTACGTTTACGCAACGGAAAGCAGTTGAACGGTTTACCGCTGGAAGAAGCGATTGAATATATTGTTTCGGAGTGTCAGGCGGTGGGTTCGCGAGCGTGAGTAATTTGAAGGCTTTGGTAAGAGGAGATGGGGGGAGTAGTCAGAAGTCAGTAGTCAGTAGTCAGAAAAATGATGGTTTAGGCGACCGTGCTATTACAAAAACTGCAACACAATTTGAGACTGCGGAACTGCTGACTGATCAAGATTTTCCAGCTCAAGAGGATGGATATGAGAGACTATGGACTCCGCATCGGGCGGCCTATATTCGAGGAAGCGAAAATCAACCATTGACTGACGATCCGGAGTCTTGTCCGTTTTGTAAAGCTTTGAAAAAATCGGACGAAGACGGACTGATAGTATATCGTTCTGAATATTGTTTCGTGATTATGAATTTGTACCCTTATAATAACGGCCACATTATGGTGGTGGCTAATCGGCATGAGCCTTTGCTGGTAAATTTGAAAAAAGACGAATACCGTGATTTCACTGACACAGTGTTAGTTGGAGTGCGAACGCTGGAAAAGGTATTGCATCCGGATGGTTTCAACTTGGGAGTCAATCAAGGGCGCGTAGCTGGAGCCGGAGTGGCAGCGCATTTACATCAGCATATTATTCCGCGTTGGTTAGGAGATGCGAATTTTTTTCCGCTGATTGCGCAAACTCGAACGATTGGGCAGTTGCTTACGGATTTGAGAGCTAAGCTGGCGCAAAACTGGGATCAGTAGTCAGTTCAGATTGTGTCAACGTTGGAGCTTGCGCTCTTACTTGGTTCGCAGTTGCTAGTCGCTAGCCGCTAACGGCTATAAATTTCAGAGTCGATTAGGTCTTGGTAACGCTCGTAAACTGCTTGGCGTTTCAATTTCATAGAGCTGGTCAAAAGTCCGTTTTCTTCGGAAAAATCTTCGGGAAGAATTATAAAGCGCCTAATTGATTCGGCTCGCGAAACTAATAAATTAGCCTTATCTACCATACGTTGTACCTCCGACTTTACAACTAAATCTTTCGGAGCGTTTTCTAATTGAAGATTTACTAAGCCAACTTTAACTTTCCAAAGTGCAAAAGTTTCGGGGTCTAAAGTAATCAAAGCGCTAATATAAGGTTTACGGTCGCCCACTAAAACCACCTGCGAAATCAAAGTATTTTCTTTCAGTGCGCCTTCCAAAGTCCCGGGAGAAATGTTTTTTCCACCAGCTGTTACAATCAATTCTTTCGAACGACCAGTCAAAGTAATGGTTCCATCTCCGTTATCTTGGGCTAAATCGCCAGTATGAAACCAACCATCGTGTAACACTTCTTGAGTAGCGGCCTCGTCTTTATGATAACGAGACAACAAAGACCCACATTTCAATAGTAACTCGCCGTTTTTAGCAAGTTTATATTCTACTCCAGCGACTGGATAACCTAGCGACCCAATAGCGTTAGCTTCCGGCCGGGAGACAAAAGTTACTCCGCAAGTTTCGGTCAAACCATAGCCTTCTAAAATAGTAACTCCCGCGCCCCGGAAAAAATGAGACAATTTCACGCTAAGAGGCGCTCCTCCGCAAACTAAATATTCCATCCTTCCGCCTAATACATCCCGAATAGCGTGATAAACCAATCGATCGTATAGCGCGCGCCGCAGCTCTAAACCACGAGAAACTCCTGCTTCAGAATCCAAAGCTTGAGAATATTCAACAGCTGTTTTGACTGCTCCTTGGAAAATTCGGCCTTTAATTCCGTAACCAGCTTTATGAGAGGCAGCATTGATAATTTTTTCGCAAACTCTTGGTACAGCGATTGTCCAATGCGGTTTCAAATATCGCAAATCATCCAACAAGCTGGAGATGTCGCCAATTACCCCAATCTCAGCCACCCCGTAAGCAATAGTTAAGCAGGCAAATCGAGCCAGAATGTGCGCCATTGGTAAAAAAAGCAGAAAAACGCTACCCTTTTTCATCAATAATCTTGGTACGCCAACTTGGACATTGACTGCGATCGTCATTAGAGCATGATGAGTCAGCTCTACCCCCTTAGGCGAGCCAGTCGAGCCAGATGTATAAACAATCGTATAAATAGTTTCGCCATTGACTTGAGCGGCAATCTTGGATAAATCTGCGTCCGAAATTGATTGACCTAATTCTTCCAACTCGGCAATAGCTTGCTCTTCGAAAATTAAAGTTCCTTGAAATTTTGGAGCTTCTTGACGAATTTCTTCAAATTTATTGAACAATTCTTTAGTCTCGACGAACGCCATTTTGACATCAGCGTTTTGCAGAATGAAAACCATCTGTCGCTCTGAAGAAGTTTCATAAATCGGCACGCTGATCAAGCCTAAAAGTGCTGCTGCGTAATCCATGGTGATCCACTCGATGGAAGTGTGTCCCATAATGGCGATGGCGTCGCCAGGTTTCAATCCTTTGGCCAATAAACCTTTAGCGACACGTTTAGTAAGCTCGGCGAACTCTTGACCAGTAATTTTGTTCCAGCGATTAGGCCCTACTTTGTAATTAAAAAGCACATCGTCTGGTTGACGCTTGGCTCGAGCCTCAATGAATGAAAAAATTCCTTGACTTGGATCTGGGTCAATATAATCAGTTTGAGTAAATTGTTTGAGAACTTTAGGGCGCTTAGCCTTAGGATCCAATCCCACAGTCAAGTTTGTGGCGATGCTCCCATCAGGCCGAGCTTTCTCAATTAGAAAAAGATCAGCTGGAGAATTAGTTAAAATATCTACCAGCTGGTCGTTTACTAAACTTGAAGCTGAATTAGGTTGTTTGGACTTGCGACTATCAGAATCTGAGACATCTAGGTTTTGAGCGGATACGGCATCCACTGACAATTGATTGTCCTTGACCATAAGGGGTCCTTTCGGTATTAGAAAAGTTTCTTTTGAATCAGCGCATCAAAAGTTGATTCGTCCAGAGCGCCAGCTTGATTGTAAACCAATTCTCCGTCTTTAAGCATCCACAACGTAGGAATTGAGCGAATATTATGCTCTTGGCTGAAATTGGGATTTTCGTCAACATCCATTTTGGCAAAAATTACCTCCGGATATTTTTCGCTGGTCTTCAAAAAAACTGGCCCAAAAGCCTTACAAGGCGGACACCATGTTGCCCAAAAATCGATCACGACCTGCTTCGCACCGCCTACCACTTCCTGATAGTTGAGTTCATTTATTGTAATAGTTGACATATTTCCAGTTTAGGCTGAATCCAGCAATCGTCCAAATCGCCGCCTTGCAAACTGCGATCTCGTCAGCGAATATACCGTTCGTTTGATTATCAACTATTAATTGTTAATTGAACTTGCGAAGCAAGTTACGCGAGAGCGTTCGCAACATCAATTAATTCGAGTGGAACTGCTTGCTGTTTTCCAGCAAGATCACTAAATGGTGTTAAGTTAATTTGTTCAGCATTAAGGGTCGTAACCGTTCCAAAATCGCCCCGTACAATTGCTTCGACAGCAGCATATCCGAACCTGGAAGCTAAATTCCGATCGAAAGCCGTCGGTGTCCCACCTCGTTGAACGTGTCCCAATACCGTAAGAAATAAGTCATAATTGGTTTGAAGTTCAATTTCTTTCAGAATATTGCGGGAAATCGATCGACTGAGCGGTTCGTGAGTGAAGTTTTGATAAGTAAATTCCGCTCCATCCATCAATTGAGCACCCTCCGCCACTACGATAATGGAATATGACGCATGGTGTTCGTGGCGAAATTTAATACGCTGAATTAAATCCTTGATATCCAAACGAACCTCTGGAACAATAACAAAATCGGCTCCGCCGGCCATTCCGGCATTGACGGCAATCCACCCATGATCTCGGCCCATCACTTCTACGATTGCAACGCGATTATGTGATTCCGCCGTAGTATGCAAACGATCTATCGCAGAGGTAGCGACCGAAACAGCCGTGTCATGGCCGATAGAATACTCGGTACCGTAAACGTCATTATCAATCGTTTTCGGAATGCCAATCAATTTAATCCCGACATTAGCGACTTGAGCGGCGGCATTAAGCGTTCCGTCGCCTCCGATGCAAATTAAGGCATCGATTTTTTGTTTTTGTAAATTATCTAAAAGGACATCAGTCGCGCCTTCGTTTTCAAATGGGTGAAAACGTGAAGAACCCAAAATTGTTCCGCCGCGATCAATAATTCCTCGCACTTCTTGACGAGTTAACTCAAAAAATTTCCCCTCTACAGCGCCTTTCCAGCCATTATGAATACCAAGCACATCTATTTTGTGGTTAATATCTGCATCTTTAACCACCGCTCGAATAGCGGCATTTAATCCTGGAACATCTCCTCCACCAGTTAAAATTCCTATACGCATGAACTAACTTCAGCTTAGCTGACTTCAGTTGAAACCGTATAAAGATTTTTAATTAATTAGACAATGTGTTATATTAAAAATATACAGGTTTTTTTTAAAAAACCGAGAAAATTTAGAGTGTCACGAAAGGCATCATCTAAGGACCTATCAAAAAAACTGCCGGAATTTCCGGTTATGGATGGGTGTTTAAAGCTGCGTTACCGAATGTCGTAATATACATTCGGGCGATAAGCCAACTTATTCACAAAAAGAAAGGACTGAAATGGGTGAATATGATCAGTTGGCGGAAGCCATCATTGAAAAAATCGGGGGAAAAGACAATGTCAGTTATGCAAGTCATTGCATTACACGACTTAGGCTGAATCTAAAAAATCCCAGCCTTGCCAATAAAGATGGAATCCAGGAAATCGACGGCGTGATCGGCACGTTGGATTCTGGTGGTCAATTACAAATTATTATCGGACAGCACGTTCCTAAAGTCTATCGAGATTTTGTAGCTAAAACCGAAATAGAAACTCGGGCAGCAATTCCAGAAAATTTGGACGACCAGCCTAAAGAAAAACTCACTCCCAAAGTAATAGGCAACAACATATTGGGGTATTTATCTGGCTCGTTAATCCAAATTATACCAATATTGACTGCTGCTGGTATGTTCAAGGCCACCCTCACGGTAATCGCGCCAGGGATGTTAAACCTAGTCTCCGACGAAAGCGACCTCTACATCTTGATGGATTTCATTTACAACGCTGGGTTTTACTTCTTCCCGATTTACGTTGGGTATGCTGCGGCTAACAAGATCGGCGTAACGCCAGTTTTGGGCATGTTTATGGGAGGGATATTGATTGCGCCAAAACTGATCGAAATTGCTGATGCTGGAACCCCGTTCACAGTTTACGGAATTCCCATGATGGTCAACAATTACTCCTCCACCGTAGTTCCAATCTTACTCTCAGTTTGGATTATGAGTTACGTTGAGGGGTTTTTCAAGAAGGTTATGCCTGATGCTTTTTCGACCATATTTACACCATTTTTCACTATTGCGATCATGGTTCCGGTCTCGCTTTGCGCGTTAGCACCACTGGGAGCGTTTATCGGCAGTAGCGTAATTTCTCCAGCTTTATTAGGATTAGGTTCAGTGGCTGGCTTTTTAGCGGTCGCTGTGATTGGAGCATTATGGCAATACATTGTTTTGACTGGGATGCATCACGTTTTGATCGTCGCTGCAATTTCCATTATGATGGAACAAGGGTCGGAAGGCGTAGTAATGGTCGGAGCTAATTGCGCCAGCATAGCAACCTTCGGCATAGCTTTTGGAGCTTTTTTGGTTCTGAAAAATAAGCAAGAAAAAGCATTATCGCTGGGGTATTTCGTTTCAGGAATAATTGGCGGTATCACTGAACCAGCTATGTATGGTTTAGGCATCAGATACGGCAAACCATTTATCGCATTGTCGATCGGCGGTTTTCTCGGTGGACTATACGCTGGATTAACCGGCGTCCAATATTACGTTTTTGGAGCCACTAACTTCCTGTCCATATTAGGATTCGTGGGTGGCGGAAGCACTAACCTCATCAATGGCATCATCGCTTCTGTGATTGCTTTTGGTTCCGCGGCTGCCGCAACAGTCATAATTATGCGCCCGAAAACGCAACAAATTATTGAGACCGCGAAAGTTCAAACGCTTTAGAGAAAGAAGGGCAGAGTTCACTATGGGTAAAAAATTGATAATTCGGGCCGATGACTTAGGTTATTCGCGCGGAGTTAATTACGGAATCTTAGATTCTGTAAACGACGGTCTGATTCGAACCGTCGGTATTATGACCAACATGGACGCTACTGAACATGGCTGGCGACTAATCGAAAAACTCGATCTATGTTTAGGCCAACACACTAACATTTGTATCGGTCGGCCCATAGTGGACCCTGCTCTCATTCCCAGCATTACCACCAGCGACGGAAATTTTAAAAGTTCCAGAACCTATCGATCGGCTACTCAAGATTTTGTGGTGCTCGACGAAGTTCTTTTGGAAATTGAAGCGCAATATCAACGCTTTTTAGAATTGGTTGGACGCAAACCAGATTATTTTGAAGGCCACGCTATCCAAAGCGATAATTTTTTTCGAGGACTTGAAATTGTGGCTAAGCGGCACAACCTAGATTATTGCCCTATGCAACTGGATGGAACTCCTTGGCGGTTTCGAAACTCCTTGGCATATTACCAAATGGAAGCTTGGGAACCAGATTACGATCCTAAAGCGGCGATTCTTCGAGCAGCTCAAGCTCATAAGGATGCTTGCGATATTTACGTTTGTCACCCTGGTTATTTAGATGCGTATATTTTAGAAAAATCAACTATGACCAAAGCACGAGCCTTAGAGGTCGAAGCGGTCCGCGACCCAGACTTGAAGCTTCAACTTCAAAAAATGGGTGTAAAATTGGTAACATTCAATGATTTATGATCTAAAATATTTGGGTTAGTGAAACAACAATGATGCGTTTAATAAAAATACTAAACAACAACACAGTGTTAGTATCCGAACAACGCAGGCTGGCAGTGATTACCGGTAACGGGGTAGGTTACGCCCGCAAAAAAGGTGATGAAATTGAATTATTGCCTCGGTTTCAAAAATTCGTCTTAGAAAAACCTGATCAATCTTATTCTGTTTCCACCACCAACATCACTAAAACTATTACCAATACACCTAAAACTGACTCCTCAATATATAAAGATCTAATAGACCCACAACCTGATGTGAATACTTCGGTCGGCGACTCAAAAACCATTAGTAGCGCAAATCTCGACAATTCTAACGCCCAAAGTACAGTGCAACATTATTTGCAAGTCATTCAAGAAGTACCGCCCCACATAATCGAAGTCGTAGCAGATATCGTCCAATATGCGCGTAAGCATTTGCCCAGAAAATTTTCCGACACAGCTTTCTATTCGTTGGCCGACCACATCAACTTTGCAATTTTACGCAAAGAACAAGGTATTGATTTTCCCAATGTTTTAGCTGCAGAAATTAAAGTATTCTACCCTGAGGAATATGAGGTAGGTCAATACGCAATAAACCTCTTGAAAGAACGCCTCAAGATAGAGTTTGATATCAACGAAAAAAGTTTCGTGGCTATGCATTTTGCGAACGCTGAGCTGGGCGATGATTTTCCGCAGTTTATGGAAATTACCAAAATCATTTCTGACGTTTCGCAAATTATTAGAGCTAAACTAAACATTATGTTAGATAAAGACAGTTTGAGTTATTTTCGATTCGTGACTCATATCAAGTTTTTTGCTCAAAGAGTTTTGCGCAATGAACAAGTGATTGAAAAACCTGACGACACTTTATTCGACTTGGTCAAAGATAAGTTTCCGGAAATTCTCACTGGAGCCAGAGCTATCAAGGAGTACGTCGAAGCAAACTACGCCAAATCAGTTTCGAATCAAGAATTAGCCTATTTGACTGTACATCTCAAACGGGTCATTGATTCAGCTGACGAAGAAAATGAAAGGATAAACAATGAATAACTCTCAAACCGGAAGTAATAACGAATTGATCGTATACGCGCCAATCGCTGGTAAAATAATACCTTTGGACCAAGTACCCGATCAAGCGTTCGCTGAAGGGCTATTGGGAAAAGGTGTTGGAATTGACCCCGACTTAGGGGAAGTAACAGCCCCATTCGACGGAGTGATTACAGCATTATTCCCAACAAACCATGCTTTAGGCATTTCCGCAGATTCAGGACTAGAATTATTGATTCACATTGGTTTGAACACTGTAGATTTAGACGGACAATTTTTTCGAGCGTTCGTTAAGCAAGGCGACCGAGTGACGACAGGGGAACTCTTAGTAACTTTTGATATTCCATCGATTCATCAAGCTGGATACAGCATACTCTCACCAGTAGTGGTGACAAACAGCGCTGATTACTCCGAAGTAATTCCCACGACTGAAAGCCTGGTCGAGCTTGGAGCCGAGTTACTAACAATTAAAAAATAGTTTCTGAATGAAAATGATCAGGATGTTCGTTTAGGTCAATACCACATCTTGAACACAAGCCCAAACAGCCTGGGTTGCAAAGTGGCTGGTAAGGTATAGCCAAGACGACAGCATCGTTAATCGGCCAGAACAAATCAACGGTGTCATTCTCAATGTAAAGTTGGTCTTCAGGGTCTTGAGCTCGATGTTGGTGGAGATAAAACCCGTCGAAATTAGCCGTTTCGGTAAATTCTAAATCTTTAGCGCAGCGAGAACAGATAGTAACAAAAACATAGTTGACTGTACCAGTTGCGGATATTCCAGCGTGCGTATTACGTAATTCTCCTTTGACTACGATTTCAGTATCAGGTTTGATTTGAGAGATTTTGGGGTTAGCAATGGCGTATGGGGCATGAATATCGACAATTAGCTGTTCACTGAGTCCGCGCAATAAACTTTCGACTTCAATTACAAAAGCTCGATTAGGGTGATCGGCAATTGGATGTAGTTGATTTTTTTGCCTGTCGATCGACGAACGGTTTTTAGGTTGGATTTTGGATTGTAAGCCTGATGCTTTTTTTGCTGCCATACCAATTCAGATTACTTAGGTGCGCGATAATTTTGGACTCTTTTTTCAATAGCGTTAGCAATAAATTTAGGTACTAATTTGGAAAGATTTCCATCGTGTATAGCCACTTCTTTCACGATGGAAGAAGAAATATGTTCTTGATCTTGAGAAGCTGGAAGAAAAATGGTTTCAACTTCGCCCAGCTTTCGATTGATTAAAGCCATCGAGATTTCAGCATCATAATCACCGCCGTGTCGCAAACTTCGAATAATGATATTAGCTTGGTTAGTTTGACAATATTTGGCGACCAGCCCGTCAGTTGAATCGACTGTAACATTGTTGACCTGGCCTCCCAAAGCGTGCTGAATTAATTTCACTCTTTCGGAAGCGGTAAACCAAGATTTTTTCGAGCTGTTTTCTGCCACCAAAACAATCACTTCATCAAATAATTTGGAACTGCGCTTGATTACATCAATATGCCCCAAAGTCACTGGATCAAAACTGCCGGGATACACTGCGCGAGTCATGATCTTAGTTTAACTCTTCGTTATAATTCATTTCTAAAAATTTAGGAACTAACATTGGATAATTATCACAACTCTGAAGCTATAACGTTGATATTGTATAGGTCAACGCTCATAACGGACTCAAACTATAGGCGAATT
>JAITFB010000079.1 GCA_031281695.1 Candidatus Servula neotermitis | reverse complement strand
GGTCAAGGGGGAGAGCATGCTTTGTCGGCTTTGTCCGCGATTGGAATTTATAACAATTTGGATCGAAGCCGCTATGAAGTGATTCCGGTCGCAATTGCGAAGTCTGGACGGATGTTTTATGTGCCAGATGATCACCCTTTTTGGAGTACCGATGACCCGTTCCCGATAATTTATGACGATTTTCAGGCGCCTGAATTGTTAATTTCCACTGCTGAAAATTCTAGTTTCTTCTATCTAAAACAAGGCGACGATATCCAGCCTTTTATACGTCCTGATGTGGCGTTCATAATTTTGCACGGAACTTATGGCGAGGACGGTTCAATTCAAGGCCTGTTGTATTTTAGCCGAATTAAATATATTGGAGCCAAAATTTTAGCTTCGGCCATTTGTTTGGACAAAGAACTCACCAAAATTATTTTGCAAAATGCTGGCGTGGCGGTTACAGACTACCAAATGGCTGACCATTACGATCCAGCTGAACTTCGCTTTCCGGTGTTCGTTAAAGCTGCAACTGGAGGATCCAGCGTTGGGATCGAACGAGTTGAGAGTTTAGAGGAATTACCAGCCGCCATTCAACGAGTCGGAGAATATGACCCTAAAGTACTTTTAGAAAACGGAGTTGAAGCCAAAGAAATCGAATGCGCAGTGATGGAGACTGAGCAAGGCATTGAAGTGGCCCCGCCTGGACAAATTTTATTGAATGCTGGTCAATGGTATGATTATGACGCTAAATTTGTAGCCAAAATTTCCACTCAAGTTCCGGCGGATTTGTCAGCGGACCAGTTGGCTAAATGTCAGCAAGTGGCTAAAAAGGCGTTCCGAGCTTTACAGCTGAATGGTATGGCCAGAATCGATTTGTTTGTTTTGGCTGATAGCCAAGTATTGGTCAACGAAGTGAACACTATTCCGGGCTTTCACGAAATTTCTATGTATCCCAAAATGTGGTCCCAAGCTGGATTATCTTATCGAGATTTATTGTCTAAGTTGATTGACTTTAGATTAGTTGATTGACTTTAGATTAGTTGATTAGGATTTAGGAATTAGTTACCCACAGCTGTTTTAGTTGAAGACCTCATGCTGAACTACCCAGGTTTTGCGACTGTATTTGACTTCTAATATCTGGTTTTTGCAAACGCGGTTAGCTAAACTTTGGCTGCTTTATAGCATGAGGCACACACTGTAATGCGCTTTGGCGTTCCGTTGATTGTGCGTCGAACAGTTTGCAAATTGGGTTTCCAAGTGCGGCGAGTCTTACGATGGCTATGAGATACGTTGTTGCCGAATACCTTGCTCTTTGCGCAAATATCACATTTAGTTGTCATTTGTTCCTAACTTTTATCAGATTACAATAAAATTTTAGTATGTTCAAACTTACTCCAAAATGTTGGACCATGTTGATTAGTTTGATTTTAATTTTGAGTTCCTGCTCATCCGCAGTGAATCCCGATTATAACCCAGAGTCGGAAAATATTAAAGTCGGCGTTATTTTCCCGACTTCGATTATGAATTTCATTTTAGATAAATCAATTGAAGATTGGAATTGGACTCAAAAACGTTTAGAAAAACACCTAATGGAAGTTGGTTTTCAGTCAAAAAATTTGATTTTTAGAAGTGCGGTTAATTATCGAGAACAAAAAAGACGTTTAGATGAAATGATTGCTCAGGGGGTGGACACGATTATAATTTCAGGAATTGCCCAAAATGAACCGATGAGCTTGCTGGGAGTTCCTATTACTTTTATTGATGATTGGAATAAAATGGGCGACACAATCGATGATCAACTTGAAGTATTGCAAACTCTGAAACTTGCTCGGGCTTTAGGTATCAAACTGGTGGGTTGGGGCGATAATTTACTGGGGACGACCTACGACTTACGGGTAACCATTCCAGGAGCTTTCGATTTAGGAAAATTCCAAGCTGAATATTTACTCGACAGTCTTGACTTGAGCTCTAGTAACACCGATTTGAGCGCCAATTCATCCCACAGCCCCGGTAAGGACTATGACTTCAGCATGACTGATGAGGTTGGTTCTTTGAAAGATACTGGCCACGTAATAGATGATGACACCGACTCTAGTCTTACTATGATGAACAATCCCGCTCCAAAATATATTGAAGTTTTGGCCAATTATAAGCCGTATAAGCGAACTTACGATTATTTACAAGGAGTTTGTGAGGTTTTGATTCCTTATTATCTGTCAGGTCAAATAGCTTCAAAGCAATTTGATTGTTTTAACTTTCAAAATCTGTTTGATGAAAAAATTGACCAAACGGATTTGCTCAATTTCTCTGATTCAATCAAGCGAGCGTTAGAAGTGTATCTCCCGACGACTTTCTCCAGCGCGACTTATTCTCTAACTAGCGTGATTTGCACTTCGGACAATATCGCTCAAGAAGTAATTGAAGCTCACGCTAATGCCTCGTTGATTCCTCAAGTGAATTTGGCTTATCCTGTCATAGTTGGGGTGGGTGGGTTTCGAATAGGAGTTCAAAATATGTTGGATGGTAAGCAAAATATGACGGTGATTTATGATAATGACATTCTGACTGAAAGGGTTGCCCATTCATTGGTTTCTTTAGTTAAACATAACAATTTAGAGACAGACACCATTCGCGCTAACTTTATTCCAATAACTTTGACTAATCTGAAAGAAGAACTGATAGATACAGGCTACTTATCGGCCGGAGAGGCAGGACTATGAAAAATGTGATTGATCAAGAGCTCCAGACGTTGGACCCCGAGATTTCGGAAGTGTTGGATTTGGAGCTGCAACGCCAACGTAATGGTTTAGAAATGATTGCGTCGGAAAACTTTGCGCCGCGGGCAGTTTTGGAGTGTCAAGGCAGCGTTTTGACCAATAAATATGCTGAAGGGTATCCCGGACATCGATATTATGGGGGTTGTGAAGTTGTGGACATTTCGGAACAATTGGCGATCGACCGGGCTAAAGCAGTGTTTGGAGCGGAGTTCGCTAACGTTCAACCGCATTCAGGAGCTTCGGCTAATCAAGCAGTTTATTATGCTTTTTGCCAGCCAGGGGACAGTATTTTGGGTATGGAGATTTCGGCGGGTGGACATTTAACTCACGGGGCAACAGTCAATTTTTCCGGACAAATTTATCAGGCTCATGGCTATTCAGTTGATCCGCAAACTGGTCTTTTGGATATGGACCAAGTAAGAAGAATCGCTTTAGAAGTGCGTCCGAAAATAATTTTAGCTGGCTGGAGCGCTTATCCTCGCCACATTGATTTTGCTGCTTTTCGCAGCATCGCCGATGAAGTCGGAGCCTATCTTTGGACTGATATGGCGCATTTTGCTGGCTTGGCGGCTGCTGGTTTACATCCAAATCCTGTGCCATATTCCGATGTTGTTTCTTCCACCACCCATAAAACTTTAGGCGGTCCGCGCTCAGGTTTTATTTTGGCCAAAGCTGAATACGCTAAAAAAATCAATAGTGCAGTATTCCCTGGGTTACAAGGTGGACCTTTAGAGCATGTGATTGCTGGAAAAGCGGTTTGCTTCAAGGTTGCTCAGTCGGAATATTTCAAAGAAAAACAAGCTCGAGTTTTACGCGGTGCCAAAATTATCGCTGAGCGTTTACTAGAAGCTGATGCATATGAGGCTGGAATTCGCCTTACCACTGGCGGGACTGAGGTCCATTTGATTTTAGTGGACTTGCGGAATTCTCAATTGAATGGCAAGGAAGCTGAAAACTGGTTTGGCGAGATTGGCATCACTATTAATAAAAATGGCGTACCTTTTGATCCGTTACCACCAACCATCACCTCCGGCATTCGCTTAGGTACTCCAGCTCTCGCGACTCGCAACTTCGACGATTCCGCCTTTCAAACTGTCGCAAACATCGTAGCCGATGCTTTGATCCAGCCCCACCAAAACGTGGATCAGTTACGTGCACGAGTCCAAAAACTCTGCGACGAATTTCCGCT
>JAITFB010000071.1 GCA_031281695.1 Candidatus Servula neotermitis | reverse complement strand
GCCAATCCCGGCAAGGTTTTTCCTTCCAAAAATTCCAATGAGGCGCCTCCGCCTGTGGAAATATGGGAGAAAGCCGAGTCAGGATAACCAAACTTACGAACTGCAGCCGCTGAATCGCCACCACCGATTACCGTATAAGCACCGTATTCGGTCGCTTCGGCCAGAGCTTTAGCAATTCCGCGAGTTCCAGCTTCAAAATGTTCGAACTCAAACACGCCTACTGGCCCATTCCAAACGATGGTTTTTCCGCGCAAGATTTCCTCGCCGTAAATTTTTACCGTCTCCGGACCGATGTCCAAAGCTTGCAATTCATCGGGGATTTCGTCCGCTTTCACCACTTTACCAGTAGATTCTGGAGCGAATTCTTTAGTCACTACATTGTCTAAAGGCAACATAAATTTCACTTCCAATTTAGCAGCTTTGTCAATATAAGCTTTGGCGTTCTCAATCTGATCAGCTTCCAAAAGTGACTGTCCAACTTCAAAACCTAAAGCCTTGAAGAAAGTATAAGTCATTCCGCCGCCAATCAAAATCGCATCAGCCAAACTCAACATATTGTCGATTACCCCAATTTTGTCGGAAACTTTAGAACCACCTAAAATAACCACCAACGGTCGATCTGGGCTCTTAGTCACTTTGGACAAAGCTTCAACTTCTTTTTGGACTAATAAACCAGCTCCGGCCGGCAACAATTTCGCCACATCATATACTGAAGCTTGTTTGCGGTGAACTACTCCAAAACCATCGCTGACGAAAACATCGGCTAATTCGGCTAATTCTTTAGCTAAAGCTTCACGCTCTGCGTCGTCTTTAGAAGTTTCACGAGCATCGAACCGAATATTTTCCAATAAGACAATCTCGCCTGGTTGGGCGGTTTTCACTAAGGATTTGGCGGATTCGCCAGTGGAATCTTTAGCTAAATGTACTTTTACGCCAGCCAATTCTTGCAATCTTGCAGCCACTGGCGCTAAGGAAAATTTCGGATCAGGACTGCCTTTGGGTCGCCCTAAATGCGCAGCAATTACAATTTTTGCGCCATCGTCCAACAATTGCTTAAGAGTGGGCAAAGCTGCGCGAATTCGTCCGTCGTCAGTAATCTTCTGCCCATCCATTTTTCCTTCTAGGGGAACGTTGAAGTCGGCCCGAACCAAAACAGTTTTGCCGTTCAACGCCCCTAAGTCACGTATAGTCTTCATAACGCGTAAACTCTGAGTCAGAACTTAAAGTTTTGAGCCAACCAAAACAGCGATGTCCACTAAGCGGTTGGAATAGCCCCACTCATTGTCATACCAAGAAACCACTTTGACTTCGTCACCCAAAACTTTAGTCAGTTTGGAATCGAAAATCGAAGAATGCGGGTCTCCCACAATATCGCTGGAAACGATTTCATCTTCGGTATATGCCAGAATGCCTTTGAGGTCACTTTCAGCGCGTTTCTTGACTAACTCATTGATTTCCGCAGCAGTTACCTCACGCTTGGGGTGAAAAGTCAAGTCAACTACGGAGCCAGTCGGAACCGGAACCCGCAAAGCATATCCGTCCAAAACGCCTTTGAGTTGCGGCAAAACTTCGCCCAAAGCTTTAGCAGCGCCGGTTGAAGTCGGAACGATATTCAAAGCAGCTGCGCGAGCCCGACGCAAATCGGAATGCGGGCCGTCTTGCAAATTTTGGTCAGCGGTATAAGCGTGGATGGTGGTCATCAAGCCTTTTTCAATGCCAATCTCCTCGTCCAAAACTTTGGCTAAAGGAGCCAAGCAGTTGGTTGTACAAGAAGCGTTGGAAATTACGTGGTGTTTGGCTGGGTCATAATCACCGTCGTTGACGCCAATCACGAAGTTGCCGTCGATGTTGCCTTTGCCTGGCGCCGAAAGAATTACTTTTTTTGCTCCAGCTGCGATATGTTGACGCGCGACATCACCATCGGTAAAGCGTCCAGTCGATTCAATCACCACATCCACTCCCAATTCACCCCAAGGTAATTTCGAAGGATCGCGCTCTTCCAAAACTTTGATTTTGTCAGATCCAGCATAAATATATTGGTCGTCGAAAGTCACCGGTTCGGACAATCGGCCATCAATTGAGTCATACTTCAGCAAATTCGCCAAAGTTTTATTGTCGGTCAAGTCGTTCACCGCCACAACATCAATGTCAGCGCCGCTCTTCAAAGCTGCGCGATAGAAATTGCGACCAATGCGACCGAAACCGTTAATGCCAATTTTTACAGTCATAATACTCCTTTGTCTGTCAAATATAGCTTAACCTGACTGCCCGAAATAACCAAGAGTTGAACCTCAAAAAACTGAAATATGAGAAGCATTCCCGCTCGCTCTCAAGCATTACGCAAAATGTAATCAACTGTTTTTTTTAGCAAGCGAGATTAAGCAAATTTTGAACGAGCCCGCAATTTCAAAAAAATTAGAGGTTCCCCTCTTTCGCCTCAATAACGATATAACTCCGTCCAGGGGCCAAAAGTGGTGTCGTTCCATCCGCGGCTTTGAACTCAAACGGTTCTTTTTCGGATTTTTTAGTTATAGTAACATCGATAACTTTCCCACCGGAATTAATAGTTCCTTTATGATCGCCAATCACTAAATTTTCAATAGCAAAGGCTAAATTGGGGTCAATTTCACGTACATCGCGATCATCGACTTTGATAGTAACGACGTTTTCAGTCGTTAAAGGTTCACCGTCCGCATCTAAAGAGTTGGTATCTTCTTCAGCAGCATAATATTTTTTCTCGGTTTCATTCCAAGTCCAATGTGTCCAATAACCTGGAGAAATTTCGGTTTTAAAATCCTGATTAGCTACTCCTGACAAATACGGAGTAGAAGCTTCTAAATTAGCCGCATAACTAAAATATGGGGTTCCAGCAAACTTCGCATAATCCTCAGAAATTTTCGTCGATGCAACCGATAAATCAATTTGCAAATTATGAGGCGCATAACGGTCAGAATCACGCGAATAACCCTTTTCGCCGTGGTCTTCTCCGTAAACCTCTAAACCTGACGCAAAAGCTCTTTCAAAAAACGCCCATTGCCCGCCTGAACAAAACAATGTGGCTTTCAACTGCCCTAAAATTGGTCCATCCATCATTCGAATGGAACGAACAGGTTCGACCCGCTTAGGGAATTGAGAATTAAAAATTCCAATAAATCTTGCAATCCCGCCTTCGGCCCTTTCTTGAACCACTATGTCAGCCTGATTAATCCCGTAATATGGACGAGCTTCAGTTGAGCCTTCAATTTTCACAGCTATAACTGGATTATTTTTATAACTGCTATCTTCGACACCCAACAATGGCCAAATTTGATTTACTTCCGGCGGAGCTGATTTTTCCACAGCACCCCATTTCAGCCCTTCGCAACCAGTCAGAGTTGCAAAAGCAACTACCGCAATTAATCCTAGAGTCAAAAATCGTTTGATCATCTTATTAAGTTTAACCCTTCACCTTCTAAAATCTTTTATAGACATTCAAATTTTATGTAAAATAATCCCAAAGCAGCTAATTGAGTCTAAAATGATTTCGGTGCCAGATTGATATCGCTCGTATTTACACGGTTTTTCGGAGAACGAACAATTCTCTGGAGAACAATCTGTGAATTCAAATTCTAGATTTGCTTTAAGCTCCGTCAATCGTCTGTTCTAACTCGTTGGCCTCAATCCTATTGCCGTTAACCCGAATTTGAGGAGTGGACACAACTCCGTTCTCTTGATATTTAGAATCTGATAAAAATATTTGGGTAACGACGCCCGCCCAGGGCATAAAATCTTGTTTTAAAATACCTTCCGCGAGCTGTTTATCTACGCCAGCCTCGATAGCTCTCTCTACGAAAAAACTGTCTGGAACTGGCTCATATCCAGCTTCCGGAGGCTGGTTTCCCTCAGCGAACAAAACTTGAATGAAATCCATCAATTTATCCGTCGCTTCAGTCGCCACGTACGCGATAGCGGCGGTTGCGCGAGTCGAATATTTATCTTCAGCGAACGCCGACTCCCCAGTGTCCATCAGGGCGACCGGTTTAACAATATAATTTATTTTCCCTTCAGTCGTCATTTTCTTTAAATAATCGCCGTAAGCTCTCTCAACTTGAGCGCATCCTGGGCATATTGGATCCAACACTACTTCAACAGTAGGCACATTATCGAGAAGAGCGGTCAAAGTTGATCCATCCGGAGAAATTGCAATTCCGCCATCCCCAGTCGAATTTTTAGGATTTAAAACGTCTCCTAATTGCGAAACGGGATCCAGAGCTTGCGAATCTATCGGAGACTCACTTGAAGAAAAACTATTTTCATCCGGGGCAGAACCACTTCCAGAATCTGTAGAAGAGCTAGAAGCACTGGAATCTTGAGGAAACCAGCTGTCGTAGATGCTTGAACCCCAAATCGCGCCAACTAAAATGAGAATTGTTATTAAAACACACCCAATAATTATTCCAAGTTTTATTTTGGATGGGGTACGTGGCTTTCGCATCGGCTTGCGTTTATTTTGAGAACGAGAATTGGTTGATTTATTATTTAACCTATTAGCGGATTGCATATTATTCAGATTACAACTTCCAGCCATTCATAACCAACGTCAGAGCAGGCGTCACTAAAAAACAGTCTAAAAGATTATTGTTGTTGAGCGATTATTTCAGTTTCAAATGGCTTTCTTCGGTTGAAATAAATCCATAAAAGTCCTCCAGCAATCAAAGAAAAAATTGCTGTCCAAACATTAATACGTAAACCGAAAATATATGTAGAAAAATTAATCCGAATCATTTCGACCCAGACCCTGCCGAAGCTATAAAACATAATATACAAAGCAAACAATTGACCAAGATGTAGCTTTTCCCGAAACTTTCTCTCAACCAATATTAGAACAATGAACCCTAATAAATCCCAAAGCATTTCATAAAGAAAAGTTGGGTGGTAATGTTGTCCAGCTGCGCAAAACACATCCGGCTGACAATAAGTATGAGTGGCTATTGAATCATCAATAATTAGCCCCCAAGGTAAATCGGTAGGTAAACCGAATAGTTCCTGATTGAAATAATTACCAATACGACCGATTGCTTGCGCCATAATAATCGCCGGCGCAAAAGCGTCTAACATCAAAAGAAAACTAACTTTTTTTACTCGACATAAAACGAACGCAGCTATTCCCCCGCCGATTAAACTCCCATAAATGGCAATTCCTCCGTTCCAAATTGCAAAGATTTCCATAGGATCCGTACCTGGGCCAAAATACAATGGATAGTTCGATAAAACATGATAAATTCTCGCGCCAATTATACCGCATGGAATAACCACAATTAGGAAATCCCAGATGAAATCATTATAAATTCCGCGAGTTTTTAACCTACGATTACCGAACCAAGCCGCAAATAAAATTCCAGCCATAATAAACAAAGCATAGAAATAAATATTAAATGGTCCAAGCGTAATGTGATTGATAGCTGGAGACGGGATAAGCGATTGGTAGTCAGGAATTAGAAATTGATTATGCAATTCAGAGCCCCTCACTTCGCTCAGCTGAATTCATCCACTGGGTAAACCTAATGTAATTCATAATTTCGATTGAAGGCGCGTGAATACCACACATTGACTGGAACACTATTGAAATCCTGATTAGTCGTTGAGCTGCAAGGGAATTCCAGGACCCATAGTGGTAGACAGAACAGCTTTTTCGATGAAACGACCTTTAACCGCTGCTGGCTTATGGCGTCTAATTTCTTCAATTGCCACTTGGTAATTTTCCACCAATTGTTCAGGCGTGAACGAAACTTTTCCTATCACTAAATGTAAATTCCCATGACGATCAGCCCGAAATTCTATTTTACCACCTTTAATATCCGTGACAGCTTGCGCGGTGTCCATAGTGACTGTACCCGTCTTGGGGTTAGGCATCAATCCGCGCGGTCCCAAAACTCGGCCTAAAGTTCCAACTTTCCCCATCATGTCCGGAGTCGCGACCGCCACGTCGAAATCGGTCCAACCGCCTGCGACTTTAGCTACCAACTCATCGCCTCCGACCTCATCAGCTCCTGCTTGTTTAGCTTGGTCAGCCTTTTCAGCGACCGCGAACACAATCACGCGCGCCGTTTTACCGGTTCCATTCGGAAGAGCCACAGTACCTCTCACAGTTTGATCAGCTTGTTTGGGGTCAATGCCCAATTTCATACCCACTTCGACAGTCTCGTCGAATTTTTTGTTGGCGATTTCTTTTGCCAAGGTCACTGCTGTCGTAATTTCGTAAAACTGAGTCCGATCGACTTTAGCGAGCGCTTCAGTGTATTTTTTTGATGACATAATTCCTTCCTTTCGAAGTTGTGGTGAGTAATGTCGTACTTCCACATTTTTAGGAGCTTAGACTACTTCCACTCCCATGGATCTCGCTGTTCCAGCGATAATCTTGATTGCCGCATTCAAATCATTAGCATTCAAATCCGCCAGTTTAGTTTGGGCGATTTCCGCCGCTTGAGCTTGGGTAATCTGACCAACTTTATGCAGAGGATTATCCGAGCCTTTAGCTAAATTAGCTGCTTTTTTAATTAATTCAGCTGCTGGAGGCGTCTTTAAAACAAAAGTAAAAGTTTGGTCTTCGAAAATCGTAATATCTACTGGGATAATTTGTCCTCGTAAACTTTCGGTACGTTCATTATAAGCTCGACAAAAATCCATAATGTTGACTCCATGCGGTCCAAGAGCTGTACCGACCGGCGGCGCGGGATTAGCTTGACCAGCTGGGATTTGCAATTTTACTTTTGCCAGTATTTCTTTAGCCATAATTTACCTTACTCAGATTATCCAACTTTAAAATATTTTCCAAAACTATACATCCATTTTTACTACTTGAGTAAAATCCAAATCGACAGGAGTCTCGCGACCAAAAATCGAAACCATTACTACAACTCGATGTCGCTCTTGGTCAATTGATGAAACAGTCGCTTCATTGCCTTCGAAAGGACCGCCGACCACCCGCACCGGTTCGCCCTCGCTGAAAGAAGTTGAACCGACCCTAGATTTTGTTATCTCTTCGTCAGTTTTGCGTTCGTCTTCGCCAAATTCTTGTAAAAGCCCAGGCATGACCATATTCAAAACCTCTTGCAAGGTCAAGGGGATGGGTTGATCAGCTTGTCCCAAGAATCCAGTCACCCCAGGGGTTTGACGTACTGTACTCCAGGCTCGATCCCAACCCTCTTCGTCATTACCAACCATTCGCACTAAAATGAATCCAGGGATACGCACTTTTTCCACAACTTTGGTTTTTCCTGCCCTAGTAACTTCAGCTTTTTCAGTCGGAGTAATTATTTCAAAAATTTCATCTTCAACTTCTTGAGTCCGAATCCTAGCGTGTAAAGCTTGCATAACTTGATTTTCATGGCCTGCATACGAATGAACTGCGAACCAAATTCCAGGCAAGTCTTTCAGCTCAGCTTCCTTTTTTGCGTAAAGTTCTTTGACCTTATCTTCGCTCGAAACTGCTTTCTTTTTAGAAGACTTGGTCAACTCAGTTGTAATTTTCGTTTTCGCCACTTCCGCTCACTTTCAAGTAAATAACCAGGTCACGCTCAAACCTAATAAGTAATCGACCCCTGTAATCAGCAACATCATAATCGTTACGAACGCTAAAACCACTAAAATATATGTGATGGTTTCTTTCCGAGTCGGATAGACCACTTTTTTCATTTCATCAATGGTTTGATTTACAAAAGTGGAAATTCGCTCAAAGACACCGACTTTTTCAACATCCTCTGATTGGGTTTCCATATGGTCAGCTTAAGTTATGCAGTTTAAATAGCCAAACTTAAATTAGTCAATGAGAATTAGGAATTAGTCAATGAGAACTAGAGGTTAGAGTGAAATTTACGCAAGCCTTCAATAACATTAAGGCTAATTTCAAACTGTTGACGGTTTTTACGAGCGACTACATCTAAAATCAATCCTGTAGTCAGGCTGAGTAAAGCTAAAATCATACATAGTATGCCCACCATCAAGGTCGGCATTTTAGTTACATAATGAGTAAACCAAAACTCCACCATCGGAATTAAGATGCCAATTGTTCCAGGAATCGCGAATATCAAACTGATCCAACCAAAGAAAAATAGCGGTTTATATTCTTTAACCAACAAAAAAATCATTTTAATCACCTTGATTCCGTCAGTAGTGGTGTTTAATTTAGAAGGGTCATCCGGGGCTCGATCTCGATAATCGATTGGAACTTCTTTAATTAACATATTTTTATCCAAAGCATGAATAGTCATTTCCGTCTCGATCTCGAATCCTTTGCTTAGAACTGGAAACGTCTTCACAAAATCATATGAGAAAGCCCTTGAACCAGTCATAATATCTTTGACTCGCGAACGGAACAATAAATTGATCAGCCAACGCACTAAACGGTTTCCGGTATTATGAAATGGTCGTTTATTTTCTTGAAAATAAGTGGAACTTAAGCGGTCTCCAATCACCATATCGAATTTTTGATTGACCACCAAATCAACCATTTGCTTAGCATGCTCCGCAGGATAAGTATTATCGGCATCGGTCATAACGTAAGCATCAGCGTCGATTTGACGAAACATTGAGCGGATCACATTACCTTTGCCTTGGCGCGGTTCAAACACCACGGTTGCGCCGGCTTTTTTCGCAATTTCAGAAGTTCGGTCAGTGGAGTTATTGTCATACACATAAACCGTCGCTTGAGGGATAGCTTTTTGATAATCCCGGACCACTTGTCCCACCGCTTTTTCTTCATTAAACGCTGGAATTAAAACCGCAATTTTGACCATAGTTTAATTTTAGCCTTTGCCTAAAGCTTTGCGGATAACGCTTCCGTAGGTGGTGGAGTCGTAAACTTGTCCCGAAAGTTTTTGTAATTCCAGCATTACTCGATCAGTGATTTCGCGCGCGAGATGAAGGTCTGAGCGGTTAGAATATTCCGACATGTAGATTGGCTTCCCGAATTTGGCGGCGATTTTTTTAAGATGAAACCCGCCAGTATAGGGCATAGCATCGGGAGTCCCTTGCATTGCGACTGGGACAATTGGGGCTCCGGTCGCAAGAGAAATTCGAGCGAGACCAGTATGGCCCCGATATAAAACTCCAGTCGGCGATCGGGTACCTTCTGGATAAATACCAAACACTTTCCCCTGTTTGAGAACTTGAATTGCTTGATCAATAGCAGCCCCAGCGGCCGGTCCGCCTTCTCGATTCACTGGAAAAACGTGTAGAGCTCGAAACAACCAATTAACAAACTTATGTTTCCAATTATCTGTGCGAAAATAAGAATCTTTACCGATAAAATTTATAGTGCGTTTTTCAGCAACAATTAATAACGGAGAATCCAAAAAAGACAAATGATTGGAAGCTAAAATAACTGGGCCGGTTTTGGGAACATTGGTTTGACCTTCGACTTCGAACCGAAAGAAAATTTTCATCAACACCCAAAGGATCGCCCTGATGAACCTGTACAACACTTATATTCCCTAAGTATCCGTTTTAGAGTCTTCAGCGTTACCAGCGATCAGTTTTCGGTCATCAGATATCGGTCCTGATTTGTCGTCTTGGTCAGGGTCTTCGAGCTTAGTGCCGGAATTATTTGAAGTCAGAATTAGCCCATTGTTTTCTCCTGATTTTTGGTCTTGAGCCCCTTTTAACTTAAATTTAATTTTCAGTTTTAGATACACATACAAAGCAATCAACAATAAGAATACAATAATCACTACCCAAGTAAATTTGTCCATAAAGGACTCTACGACACACCAATTCGAACCCAGAGAATACCCTGCGCCAATTAAAACACAGTTCCAAACTAACGAACCTAAAAAAGTGAATAAACTAAATAGCCAAAAGTTCATCTTGCCAATACCGGCTGGAATAGAAACTACAGTCCGAACGATAGGAACGCAACGCCCAATCAAAACGCCCCAAATACCTTTAGACATAAACCAAGTGTTAGCGATTTCAATATCTTCTTCGCTAATCAAAGGTAATTTACCAGCCCAATGTTTTACGCGACTTAAACCTATCCAACGAGAAATACCATAAATCAACCATGCCCCGAGCATCACTCCAACCATCGCCCAAAAAATCCCGTCGAATAAAGTTAAGTTTCCACCGCTAGCAGCCGTCGCTCCAACTAGTGGCAAAATTACCTCCGAAGGAATGAATGGGATAATCGTTTCCAATCCAATGGCTAAAACCACCCCTAAACCGCCCAAAGTATCGACCAATTGAACCGACCAATCAGCAATCGCGCCAAAAATTGATTCACTACCTGTTGCGCAGTCCCCTGATAAATTCGCTGCAAAAATTAAAGACTGTGACATAACTAATTCCTAACTCCAAATTTCTATATTCCTAATTAACCATTAAAAAATATCGGAACTAATACGTAAGTAAAATTAGGATTTTCAGGCTGATCGTGCTCAGAATGACCTACAAACTGAACAGCTTTTACGGGTTCGAGGATTTTCAAATGGACCCATTTATCCGGAATTGCTCGAATACCTTCTAACAAGTAAATCGGACTAAAACTAATTTTCATTTCTTTGAGTTCAGACTTGAAGATTGCTGGAACTTGCTCATTAATATCCGCTTCTGCAGCGTCGCCGGCTTTCACAATCAACGACTCACGACTCAACAATAATTGGACTGCTGTATTAGACTGCGCGACAATAGCCGCCCTTTCTAAACTAGGCAAAATCTTCTCTTTTTCAACAAACAAATCATGTAAAAATTCCATCTCAAAAAGCTGTTCTAAAGGTGGATACATGTCTGCAGCCATTACATTGCTGGTAATTTGTTCATTTTCGGCTGATAAACCAAAAAGTTGCGCATCAAATATTGGTTTTTTGTTAATTTGACCGAAAGTTGCTCTCAACTCAATTTGCGGGTTGTCAGCAATTGCCTTGGCTGAAGCCCCCAGAGTATTACCTTTGACCAATATGCTTTTTTCCAATGCTTGATTTGGCTTCCAACTAATAATTCTTTTGGATATGCGATATTTATCAGTAGTAAACAATGTAATTTTATCATTATCAATTTTGAACAAAATTCCACTTAGAACAGAATTGTCATCGTTTTTATCAACAGAAATCAAAACAATGTCAAGTGCATCTCGTAAAACCGGCCCCTCAATTTGCCCGATTGATTCAGGGATCTTGGGTAACTCTGGATATTGGTCGAAAGCCATTTTCGCTAGAGAAAAATGAGCTGCTGCGGAACTAATCAAGGTTTTGGCCTCTTGCTCTTCAAAACTCACAACACCTAACGGTAAGGACTGAACAATTTGAAACAATTGTTTTCCAGCCAAAAGAACCCCGCCAGGTTCAAACTCTTCCACTTCAACACGATTAACGATTGATATATCTCCATTGGATCCAGTGATTTCCATACTGCCAGACTCGTTCACCTCTAAGCGAATCCCGGCCAGACTCGGAATCAAAGGACGCGCCGCTAAAATTGCAACTGTTTTGCTCAATGCAGGTACTAAAACATTCTTTTCAATTTTAAACTTCATGCTTTAATCTTATCACATGATTTTAATCATGATTTTAAGGTAAATTAAATAAGTAAACAAAAAGGAGTACATTTGGGTTCTGTAATCAAAAAACGCCGTAAGCATATGTCGAAAATGAAGCATCGTAAGTTGCTAAAAAAAACTCGACATCAACGACGCAACAAATAATCTATGGCTGAAACAGTTTTCCACTTTATCCGACATGGAAAAGTGGAAAACCCTAGAAATGTAATGTACGAAAGATTGCCTGGCTTTCATCTTTCTGGGTTTGGCGTTCAACAAGTTGAAGTAGCTGCAAAGTTTCTTAACCAGCTAATTATCAATTGGCCAAAAGTAACTGGTGGAATTAAAACTAAAAAAATTGTCATATACACTTCGCCTTTAGAGCGAACCGTGGAAACCGCCCAAATTATCGCAGCCGAGTTCGACATCAGCACTGATGCGATTGCCAGTGACGACCGAGTTATTGAGGCTCAAAGTTATTTAAAGGGTTTAACTATCCGTCCGCGTACTTTCTTTACAAACGATAACTGGACTAAAGTGCTCAATCCTTTCAAACCATCTTGGGGAGAATCTTACCAAGACACTGCGCAAAGAATGGTGGATTTTGTTTTTGATAAAGCTCGAGAGCACCCTCAAACTCACGTAATTGTCGCATCGCATGAATCGCCTATCTACGTAATGCGTCGGCGGTTCTCAGGCATCCACCTTTGGCATCATCCTGGCAAGCGCGATACTAACAACGCGTCCATTTTATCGATGGTTTTTGATGACAATGCCAATGATGTGATTAGAATGGGTTTTTACGATCCAGCGGCAGCATTACTCCCATGAAATTTAATATCGACTACGTTTTCTCGACCAACTAAATTTTGGACTTTTTCCAAAATCGCATCTCTCCACATATCCAAGGCCTTAGCATATTGGGCATCATTGGTCTCGACTTCCAAGATCTTATTGACTAAACCGACTGGATGCGATTCTCTTGCGTTCACCTCCCCAACCAATTCAGCCCAATTGACAGCAATATCAGCGAAAATCGCACGAGCATCTCGCGGTAAAGCTTCTATCAAAGCCGCGAGAAAATTTCCAATGGTTTTTTGTTCTACCGGGATCCTCAGCTTTGGATAGTGCATTTTCGCATAATCATTATACACCCGTTCAGCAAATTGATAGGCTTGTTTACTTTCCACCAACTCCTCTACAAAATTCTCGTACTCCATTATAACTGAATCACTTTCTGGTTATCACTCAAGTCTTTGGATAACTGATGCGTCGTAATAAACACTTGAGGAGATTCTTGTAAAATCTCTACCAACTTCAAAGATCGTTTTTGGTCAATAATTGCGAAAACATCATCAAAAATTAGTAGAGGTTTTTGATGCTTAATCAGTTCTGCTTGAACCAATTTAAAACTCAAAGCCATCGACCACTGTTCCCCTAAAGAAAAAAAGTGTTTCGTACTTTCATGGTTAAACAAAATACCAAAGTCATCACGATGAGGTCCGAATAAATTATGACCGGAGTGAATCTCAACATTTTGTTCGTATTTAATCGATTTATCAAATTGATCATAAATTTCGGCGGCACTCAAACCTTTCAGCATAAACGAGGGTTGATAAAGCAGATTAACTTGAGAAGCTTCGCCTAAAAAATAATTGTAGTAGCGATTAACCAACGGTTCAATCTGAGGAAAAAACTCCAAACGTTTCAACATAATTTTAGTACCAATTACCATCAACTGATAAGTGATGTCGGTCAAAACAGCTGAGTTGTTAGTGGCTGGTGAATGGCGATTTGTAAATGGTTCTACAGTACTATCTAGAGTATTAGAGCTTGCATTGTCAACCAAAGCATTTGAATCAATTAGGTTTGGCGATGAGACAACTCCTTTTTTTAGAGCATGTAATACTCCAGTACGGGTTCTCAATACTTTTTTATAGTCAACTAATAATTTGCGATATTCTTGATCCACTAAAGAAATTGTGGTGTCCAATAATTCACGTCGAAATTGCGGAGCCCCTTGGATGATCTGTAAATCGTCAAAAGTGAACAATAGTACTGGTAATAATTTGTTTAAAATTGCAGCGTTAGTTTGGATTTTTCCATCCACACTCAATTGAATAGACTCCCCCCGAGTTAATTTTAGAACGTACTTTTTATCCTCTATCGTAAAAGTTAGATAAGAGCCTAGTTGACCACGCCGAATTAACTCCCTAGGATGATTGGTCCGCCAAGATTTTCGATGAGCTAAATAGTAAATCGCCTCAACCACAGATGTTTTTCCCACTCCATTATCGCCAACCAAATAATTAATTCCTTCGTTTAAAGACGATTCAAACTCCGTAAAATTTCGCCAATCTTGCAACCTTAGACTAGTAATTATGCTCATTATATTAACGACTAATCAACCCACTTCGATAATTGTAGAGGCGCTGATTCAATAGCCTAAACCGCATTAATAATATCAGCTTAGACAGTCCAAAAATCCACACAGACGATTACTCCTCAACCATAACCGATAAATTGGAGCTAATTAATTCAATAATGCGTTCCAAATCCTCCAGCGATCCAAAGTCAATACGTAAAGTTCCATGATCCTTCAATTGACCGCCGAGCTTGATTTTCACTCGAGTACTAAAATACTCCTCCAAATTCATTTCATATTCGTCAATCAAAGCTGACTTCTTATCATCTTTTTCGCGAACATTTTTCTCTAAACTTACAACCGTCGGGGCGTAAGCAATTTGCTCAGCTTCCCGCACGCTTAAATGATCGCGCACGATTTGATTAGCTAAATTTTCCATATCTTTAGGGTCCTCCAGTGCCAAAATGGCGTTGGCATGTCCTTTTGAAAGTTCTCCCGACTCCAATTTTGCTTGCACTTGAGCTGGCAATTTCAAAATACGTAATATGTTAGTTATCGTTGAACGGCCTTTAGCGACCTGCTTAGCTAATTCAATTTGAGTGTAACCAAAATCATTCATCATCTGTTGATAAGCAGCCGCCTCTTCTAAAGGACTTAAATCAACGCGATGAATATTTTCAAACAAAGCGTGTCGCAATAATTCATCATTCTCAGTAAATTGAATAATCGCAGGAATAGTCTCTTTCCCAGCTAATTCAGACGCTCGTTTACGTCGCTCGCCGGCAATCAATTCATAATAAATTTGGCCTTCGTCAGTTTTTTGTTGTACCCGAATTGGTTGAAGAACGCCTACCAATTTAATCGTTTCAGCCAATTCCAAAAGTTGATCTTCGTCAAAATTACGCCGAGGTTGTTTAGGGTTTGGTCTAATTTCGTTGACTGGAATTTCTTGAAAATAAGCTCCGGACTCTTGGGTCAATTTGTCTAAATTAGATTGGGGATTAAAAAAAACATCGACCGGCCTTGAATGTGGGGCTTCGGGAATTAAAGCTCCCAAGCCCTTCCCTAGACCCTTACTTCTCGAAACTTTCGATCGAGATTTCGTTACAGACGAGACCGTTTTTTTCGCAGTGGTCATAATGGTTCCTTTCGACGTTAACTTTTACTGCTTTTCTAATATTTTAACCAACTCAAATGCAGCCTCTTGATAAGCCAATGAGCCCGAAGAACTCTTATCATAAGACAATATTGTTTGGTTATAACTCGGCGCCTCACTGATCCTAACTGAACGGGGTATCATAGTTTGAATCACTCGCTCACCAAAATGATTTCTAACCTCTTCAGCCACATCCTTAGATAATGAAGTCCGAGCAGAATACATAGTAATCAAGAAGATTGGATCAGCTAATTTTGGATTTAGTTGTTTTTTGACCATGTCAATCGTTTGCAATAAAAGAGTCAGCCCTTCTAAGGCATAATATTCACTTTGAACCGGAATCAAAATAAAATCGGCTGCAGTTAATGCATTCAGCGACAAGACACCCAAAGATGGCGGGCAGTCAATAAAAATATAGTCATAAACATGTTGCTCTTTTACATTCTCCAACGAAATTCTCAATTTACGTTCTCGATTAAGGGCAGTCACCAACTCAATTTCAGCTCCGGCTAAATTAATGGTCGAAGGGATAACATCAAGGTTAGAAAAATCAGGGTTAGTCTGAATCAAAACATTGACTCCAGCTTTTCCTGTGACGAGATCATACGATGAAGGAACATGTGCAGAATGTTCGACTCCTAACGCAGTAGAAGCGTTAGCTTGCGGGTCCAAATCAATCACTAATACTTTTTGATGATTTAAAGCAAAGCTGGCCGCCAAATTAACACAACTGCTGGTCTTGCCAACTCCGCCTTTTTGATTAGAAACCGCTATAATCTTGGTCTGGGCGTTTTTGGGATACTCGTATTTAGCAATCTCTTTTTGCCGTTCAAAATTCTTCAAAATACTCAAAGCAATCGGATTCGCATCCGGAGTATAATCAGCCATAAGATTATCTTAATCGAGGTACCAAGAATTAGGCTTCAAGATGTCAGATAACAGAGAACAGATATGAATAACCTTCAGCTACAGAATTCTGTAGGCTGCCATCTGCTTTCTGTAGACTGACTACTGATTACTTAAAGTATGTAAAAAATTAACTTATTTAGATTCGAACCAGCTAATTTAAGAATAATACTCAGAAAGGAGAACAAAAAATGAGTAACGAAAATTCCGGTCTGCAAATTAGCGAGGACCAACGCCAAAGTTGGCTAAGTTTGGTCGCAGTTTGGGCTGGAACAATGATTTGCGTTCCCGCGCTAATGGTGGGCGGGATGCTGACGAGTGGATTCACTTTTGGAACCACCGCTGTTTTAGTTTTACTGGGCTACGGTTTAGTAATCCTGTATATGGTTTTTATCGGAATGGCTTCGGCCGACAAGGGGTTGCCGACTGTCGGTTTGGCGTCGCACGCTTTGGGGACCGCCGGAAGTAAATATGTCGTAAGCGTTTTTATCGCCATCGCCTCGATTGGCTGGTTCGGCATCCAGTCCTACGTTTGCGGAGCCGCTTTCGCTTCCATGATTGGACAGCCCAATAACGTGGTGCTTTGGACCATCATCTGGGGCGTGGTCATGCTCTTGACTGCGGTCTTTGGCTTCAAAGCCTTGAAATATTTGAACTATGTCGCGGTTCCCTGCTTAGTTTTGCTTTTAGGATACGCAGCTTACGCGGCAATTTTTGCCGAAGGCGCTTGGGACAAAATCGTCAACTATGCTCCGCCAGCCGAATCCGCCATGCCCTTCTTGAGCGGCTTGACCATCGTAGTCGGATCCTTTGCGTTAGGTGGCGTAATTGCTGGAGACTACACTCGATATGCCAAAAGTCGTTCAGATGTAATTAAAGGCTCAATTTTAGGTGTTTTGCCAGCGGCGTTAATTGTTATGTTGATCGGCGGTGCTTCAACTATTGCAACAAATCAATATGACATCAGCTTAGTTTTCCAAGAGTTGGGCGTGCCGGCTTTCGGAATTTTGGCTTTGGTTTTGGCCACTTGGACGACCAATGTCGGTAATGCTTATTCTGGAGGGATTGCTATTGCCAACATTTTGGGCGGTAGCGAAAAAGCTTACCAATGGTCAACTGGTGTCGCTGGAGCACTCGGTACAGTCTTGGGCGCTGTCGGAATTATGAACAATTTTTCGGATTTCCTTTCCATTTTATCTGCCATAATTCCGCCAGTCGCCGGAGTAATTATTGCTCAGTACTGGTTATTAGACCAAGGCAACCCCGACAAATTCCGCGAAATCGTCCCGGTCAATTGGGCTGGGTTGATTTCATATATCGTTGGCGCGGCTGTGGCCTATATCACCACTTATGTTTTGCCATTCTTCTTACCAGCCATCAACGGCATCGTTATCGCTGGAGTGCTTTACATCATTTTAGTAAAAGTTATTCCGCCGAAGAGCGAAGATCGTGAGGTCGTAGAGATTGAGGTGACCGAAACTGTAGTTAGTGATTAGGAATTAGCATTAAGGGAATTGGGAATTAGCCATGATGTCAAGGTGCAGGTGCTCGCGCGAAAAGTGATTATACACTAAAGGCGTGAGCTCTTGCACTGAAACAATCTTGCAAAACTAATTCCTGATTCCTAATTCCTAATTAAACTATAATAAAGAAAGACTAAACTATGAGAAAAATAGGTATTGACCAACTGGAGGATATCGCGCTGGGAGCGTCCTTATTGGGAGCTGGAGGTGGCGGGGATCCGTACATTGGACGATTGATGGCCTTGGGAGCCATCCAAGACCATGGGCCAGTGACCATGCTGGATCCGGAAGAGGTTCCCGACGATGCGTTCATTGTTCCCATCGCCATGATGGGCGCGCCGACAGTTTTAGCCGAAAAAGGCATGATGGGCGACGAATTCCGCGTTTTGGTTGATATGATCTCCAAGTATTACGGAAAAGAAGTATATGGAGTTATGCCAATCGAAGCTGGCGGAGTCAACTCGATGTTGCCGTTCGTGGCAGCCGCGCGATTAGGTTTACCCTTGATTGATGTCGATGGCATGGGGCGCGCTTTTCCAGAGTTGCAAATGGTGACTTACACAATCGGCGGAGTTAAATCCACCCCCATGGCTTTATGCGACGAAAAAGGCAATTCCACCATCATTAATACAGTCACGAATAAGTGGACCGAAAATTTGGCGAGAGCCTTGACTATGGAAATGGGTGGATCGACCTCAGTAATTCTTTACGCTATGGATGGCAAAACTATGAAAGAATACGGCGTCAAAAATATCGTGACCCGCTCCGAACAATTAGGCAAAGCCATCCGGACCATCAAAGAAGGTCGAGGCACTCCTCAAGAAAACTTTTTGGAAGTGGCCGAAGGCATCAAATTGTTTAAAGGCAAAATCGTGGATGTATTACGCGAAGTCAAGGGCGCCTTCAACATCGGCAAAGTGGTTTTCGACGGTATTAACGAATACAAAGGCCAATCCGCTTTTGTCCAATTCCAAAACGAAAACCTAGCTTGCACAGTGGAAGGCAAAATTTTGGCGACAGTTCCTGATCTAATCTGTTTGGTTGATACCGAAACTTTCATTCCCATTCCAACTGACCAATTGAAATACGGCAAACGGGTCTTAGTAGTCGGCTTGCAATGCTATCCCTCCTGGAGAAGCGAAGTCGGCATAGAAATCGTAGGGCCGCGCTATTTCGGCATCGAAACTGATTACATTCCATTAGAAGAAAGGGCCCAAAATGTATAGATTAGGCATTGACGTCGGCGGAACCAATACCGACGCTGTGATTGTGGACGACCAATTGCAAGTTGTAGCGCATATCAAAACTCCTACCACGGAGGACGTTTATACCGGCATTGTCCAAGCCATCAAACAGGTATTGCGGAGTTCAGACATTGACCGCAGTCAAATCACTCAAGCCATGTTAGGGACAACTCATTGCACTAACGCTATTGTTGAGCGGAAAAACTTGGCCGACATTGGCGTTTTGCGTTTAGCAGCTCCAGCAACTTTAGGCATCAAACCTATGGTGGATTGGGCATCCGATTTAGCTCAGATTGCTAAAGAAGTCCAAGTGATTGGCGGCGGTTTTGAATTCGACGGTAAAGAATTGGCGCCGGTTGATATAGAAGCCGCGCAAGCCTTTTTCAAAAAATGCAGTCAACACGGGGTCTTATCGGTGGCGATTATTGGCGTATTTGGAACTGTGCGCGATGATCAAGAAGTTGAAACTGGAAAATTGGCTCAAGAAATTTTGGGTTCAAATTGTCACCTTTCGCTATCATCTCGCATCGGATCTATGGGTTTGGTGGAACGCGAAAATGCCACCATTTTGAACGCAACGCTTTATAAGGTCGCTCAAAGTTTTACCGAAGGATTTGAGCGCAGTCTACAAGACGAAAATGTTACCAACGCGCAAGTGTATTTCTCTCAAAATGATGGCACGCTAATGACGAAAGAAACCACTCGCGATTATCCCATTTTGACTATCGCTTCCGGACCAACCAATTCCATTCGCGGCGCTTCTTATTTATCCAAGTTGAAAAATGCTATCGTGGTTGACGTAGGCGGAACCACCACCGACATTGGAACTTTGACCAACGGTTTTCCGCGCGAAAGCTCGATTGCAGTCACCATCGGCGGAGTTCGCACCAATTTCAGAATGCCAGATGTCATTTCGATTGGATTAGGCGGCGGCAGTATCGTGCGCGAAACCGAAAACGGCATCACGGTTGGACCCGACAGCGTAGGCTACGAAATCACCAAAAAAGCTTTGGTCTTCGGAGGTGATACCCTGACCGCCACCGATATTGCGGTCCGACTAGGCTTGGCTCCTAGTGTGGGGAATCCAGAACTGGTGCAACACCTCGATCAACAATTATGTCAGCAGGCTTTACAGGTAATCAAGGAATTAGTCGAAGATCACATTGACGCTATGAAAGTTTCGTCCGAGCCAGTGGACATTGTCTTGGTAGGTGGAGGTTCAATTATTATTCCTGAACAATTGAATGGTGTGAAAAAAGTACATAAACCTAAGTTTTTCGAAACTGCCAACGCAATTGGCGCCGCGATTTCCAAAGTCAGCGGAGTTTTTGAACAACTGATTTCCTACGACCAAACCCCCAGAGATGATGCTTTGGAATTGGCGCGGACCGAAGCCGTTCGTCAAGCCGTTGAAAATGGAGCTATCGCCGAAACTGTGGAAATCATTGACATTGAAGATGTGATGTTGCAATACCACGATGGAAACGTCCACCGAGTCAAAGCTAAAGCCGCTGGAGATTTAACCTAGTTGCGACGCAAAATGAAAGATTACTCGCTACGCTCGTAGAAATCAGAAGTCAGTTGCTAATCTACTTGATTTGAACGCACCTGATCCTAGCAATCACCGCTCCGCTCACAGCACCATCTGACTCGTACTTATATGATGAAACGCTCTCGGCGCTTCTAGAGATCAGTTGCTTTAAGGGTCAAACCAGTTTGTCAAATAGTCTCTTACTGAAGTCACTGGGGAATACACTGGCGAAGCTGGCTCGTTCATCAGAAAAAGCTATCTGCAGAGTGTGCCCGATTTCAAAAGGCAGTTCGCGAAATCCATCGTTTACCACCAGCGCATCCGATTTGGTGTCGCTGGCTAAAACTATAGAAAACTGGGAATTTTTACTTACCACCAACGGTAAAGGCATCCGAGTTTGACCAGCCAAAACTGTTAATTGCATGGCTTCAACATCTGGCCACATAATGGCTCCGCCGTTCGCATAATTATAGGCCGTCGATCCGGTCGCAGTCGATATTACCACCCCATCGCAAGCAAAACTGCCAAATTCTTTTTCGTCAATAAATACCACCACCTTAATCGATTGACTAGGTTTAATTTTGAACAGTCCACATTCGTTGAGCGCAAAATCTTGATGGTTGCCAACTTGAACCGAAATTAGATCGCGGGTTTCAGTTTCCCAATTTCCAGCCGCCAATTTGGCAAAAGCTTGATCAATTCGGTCAGGTTCAAAAGAGGTCAAAAATCCCAAATGCCCAAAATTGATAGCCACAATCGGTATGTCAGTCCCGCGTAATACTGCCGCAGCATATAAAACGGTTCCGTCTCCTCCAGCAACTATAGCGAAATCGTAATCGGTGCTTCGCAATTTAATTCGTGAACCGAATTCGATAGTTTGTTGACCTAAAATGTCTACCGCGAACGATTTTTCTTCAAAATACGCTTTAATATATTCGACTTCGTGGTCTAAATTGCGGTTATTACTTTGAATTACTAAAACTCGTTGAAATCGTTGACTCATAATTCACTTCGCATTCCGAGCGGTTCCAGCAGGTTGATTGGGTTTGGTTATTGTATCAGTTGACGTAGCGGATTGTAAAGCGTTGAGGAATTTTTCGAAAATCTCTGGATGACGTTCAACTGGTTGTTGTTCTAACTGTTCCCTAAGTAGTGGTACACTTGCGATGCCAGTGTTAGTTGTGGCAGTGGTGACGGTGTCAGTTACACTGGAGGCACTAGTTGCAGTTGCAGTTTTCGTGGTCATGATTTCAGTTTAACCAGTAGAGCCATAAACTAATGGAGTGAAAATTTTAGTTGCTTTGTCTGGCGGCGTGGATTCGGCGGTCGCAGCCTCTTTATTGTTAGAACAAGGACATCAAGTCGAAGGTGTTTATATGCATTTGGCCAAAGCGCACGATTTGATTCAAACCAAAAATTATTCCAAATCAGCCGATAATACTGAGGATGCTCAAAAAATCGCGGATATTCTAAACATTCCTTTACACATTTGGGACTTAGAACAGGAATTTCGCAAAAATGTTATTCAAAGCTTCTTGGATGAATACCAAGCTGGACTGACTCCTAATCCTTGCGTGCGTTGTAACGAAACTACCAAAATTAAATTATTGGTTGAGCGAGCTGTGCAAGAAGGTTTTGAAAAAGTCGCTACTGGGCATTGGGCGAGAACACTCGCTTGCGCGAGTGAAATGAAAAATGTAAAATGTAAAATTGAAAATGGGCTAGGAGCAAGGAGCAAGGAGCAAGGAGCAAGGGTAGATGATTGTTTCAGTGCAACAGCTCGCGCTAATGGTGCTGGCTCTAGTATTCGAAGTAAGAACTTGGAGAAGACCCGGTTGTTGAGGGCGGTGAATCGGGCCAAAGATCAAAGTTATGTTTTGGCGCGAATTGGCCAGAAAAATTTGGATCGTTTAGTTTTACCTTTGGGCGGAATAGCTGACAAAGCTGAAGTTCGGGCCATAGCGGAAGCTAAAGGATTTCCTTTATTCGATAAA
>JAITFB010000052.1 GCA_031281695.1 Candidatus Servula neotermitis | reverse complement strand
AAAATTTATATTACTCCCAAAGCATTAAGCAATATCGTCAAGCGAGAAACCAAAAATATGAAAGATTTGGTGGAGCAAGACACTGAAAAACTGTTTGCAGGAGACACTGAAATCACTAAGAAAATCAGTGAGAGCGAAAAGACAATGATAGTAGGAATTGATGGAGGGTTTTATTCTAAGCACAAGCGTAGGGGCGAAAGTTTAGAAGCTAAAGTAATCAATATATCGCAAGGAGCTCGGCATGTGTCAGGGAATCAGTATGAACTTGAAAACCGAGTAGGTTATGCAACGACCGCCGGAGGCCGTGACTTCAAACGTCTTGGTTACGGTTTTCTGGTGAGAAACGGAGTTGAAACAGCTGATAATATCATTGTAGTTTCCGATGGTGAACCTTCGATCAAAATTTTCGCTCAGGAAACACTGCCGAACGCTATCCATGTTTTAGATATGTTTCATCTTCACCAAAAAATTCAAACGACTTTTGGTGTCAATTGTCAAGGTGATGATAAGATTTACAGTGATTCAATACACAAATATGCGAACAAATATGCGCCTGAACGAATGTGTAGTTTGTTATCAGACTGGAAGCCACACGACCAACGAAAGGCAAGACTAAAAATTCAATTGTTGACATATATCGAAAATAACGCGGAATTGATAGAAAACCATCTGATCGTTGACATTCATGGGTCCGGCCAGATTGAACAAGGAGTCGATCTTACTATATCCCGTAGATTGAAATTGCGTGGAATGGGTTGGACTAGGTCGGGGTCCAGCAGCATCATCAAACTTAGGGTGTTAGACTATAATAAAAATTAGGATCCGTATTGGGAAAATCGCAAAGGTTTAAAGCAATGTGCGTAATATTATTATATAGGGGAAATTTAAATCCCACCCAAATTTACATGCAACCTTGCTAGTAGACAGTGTCGATATTTTTCAAATTTGTGTTTAACATAAAAATATGGACAGTATTCCCCCAACCAGCTTAAGGTCCGGCTTCGAACTGCATCAATCAGAATATGAACAAGCTGCATTAGATGCTTTGCGTTCAGGCACCTACATCAGTGGACCTTTGCTGGAAAAATTTGAAAAAGAGTTTGCCGAATTTATTGGAGTGGAGCATACAGTGGGACTGAATAGCGGGTTAGACGCATTAGTTTTAGCGATACGGGCATCAGGTATCGGTAAGGGCGATGAAGTAATCGTTCCCGCTAATACCTACATCGCTACAGTTATGGCGATTACGATTAACGGGGCCATCCCTATATTTTGTGAACCTGATCAGTATTTTAATATTGACCCAGCCAAGATTGAAGAACTGGTCACTGAAAAAACCAAAGCGGTGTTGGTGGTACATCTTTATGGGCAAGCCTGTCAAATGGAGCCAATTGTGCAGCTGTGCAAACAATATCAACTGTTTTTGTTGGAGGATTGTGCCCAAAGCCATGGGGCTAAATTTGCCGGAACTGTTACCGGAACATTTGGTGAAATTGGTTGTTTTTCATTTTATCCAACTAAAAATTTAGGAGCTTTCGGCGACGCTGGTGCAATTACTACTGACAATTTTGTGTTAGCAGACCACATCAGGACTTTGGGTAATTACGGTTCACATAAGAAGTATTACAATGAGGTGGTGGGAACTAATTCTCGTTTAGATGAAATTCAAGCGGCGTTGCTGTCTGTAAAATTGCAGCACTTAGGCGAACTGACCCAAGAGCGGCAACGTTTAGCGTCTTTGTATAATTCTGGCATCACTAACCCATTGATTGCAAAACCTCAGGTGGCACCGAAGTCTGATCATATTTATCACCAGTATGTGATTCAGTGTAGTTCGCGCGAACACCTTCAACAATATTTGCGTAACCTGGGCATTGGTACTTTGATTCATTATCCAATTCCGCCGCATTTGTCGGAGGCTTATGCGTTTTTAGGCTATCAACGCGGAGATTTTCCGATTACAGAACAACAAGCTGACCAAGTACTTTCTCTTCCGCTTTATAACGGGATGACAGAACCACAGGTTGAGCGAGTAATAGAAGTTCTCAATAGGTATCAGGGAGAATAGTTTGACGCTAGTAAACAGTGATATCGACAGCAAGTCAAATAATGTATTCCAGTTTGATGTCGAAAGCTATTTAGATCCAGTTCGTGGTGACACTTTTGTGTTCGAGGGGATTGAAAGTTTGCCTGATTTTAGAATTGAGCGGGTCTTTTGGGTGCAAACTGTGTCGGAATGGGTTGCTCGCGGTAATCACGCTAACAAGCGGACCGATGAAATTTTGGTGGCAGTTTCAGGAGGTTTGACCGTTGCTGTGACAGATGTTGATGGTACTGTCGAGCGGTTCATTTTGAATCAGCCTAACCAAGGGCTTTATGTTGAGCATGGGCAATTCATTGAAATGACGAATTTTAGTAACGATTGCATTTTGTTGGTTTTAGCCAATCAGAAATATGACGTAAGTGAGAATGTGACAGGTTTACGTGCTTACACTGAGTGGATCAAACCGAATCATCCCTTGTAATAAGTTAGAGTTAGATAGTAAATGATTATTAGAAGTAACCAGCTACCGACAGATTTAGGATCTGATGTATTCATTCATTCCAGCTCTGATGTCCAAACTGAGAATGTGGGCGAAGGTTCGACTGTTTGGCAATATTGCGTGATATTGTCAGGGGCGAAAATCGGCAAAAAGTGTAATATCAATGCGCATTGTTTTATTGAAAACGATGTGACAGTGGGGGATAATGTTACTTTGAAGTGTGGAGTTTTCCTATGGGATGGGATTACTATCGAGGATGATGTGTTCATCGGGCCTAATGTGACTTTTTCTAATGATCGTTACCCGAAGTCAAAAAATAGGGAATTCAAATTGGAACGTACAATTGTAAAAAAAGGTGCTTCTATTGGCGCTGGAGCAACGATTTTACCAGGGGTTACTATTGGAGAAAATGTTTTGGTTGGTGCGGGTTCTGTTGTGACGCATGATGTTATTGTGGCAAAAATTCTCAGGGGGGGGGCCTTAATGTAAATGATGGCTCTCAACATATCACAGTCGTCGGAAATCCGGCCAGACCAATTATTGATTCTCGCCGGGAAGGGCGAAATAGTTTGTAATGCACTAACTTATTTAATTGAAGATTTAAAATTTCCTTCATCTAATATTCTAGCTGTTCCAGTTCAAAATGACCAAGGAGTTGATACTTGGCATCGAAGCTTGAGACAAATCGCAACAAAATTTGGGGCTCAGGTAATATCACCTGAGGATGCGTATCAAGTCTCAAATTCGATTTTTCTTTCTTTGGAATTTGATAAAATTATCAAGCCTGAATTGTTTGTTACGGATAAATTATTTAATATACATTTTTCCAAATTGCCAGCTTACAAAGGCGTCTATACTTCGATTTTTCCTATCCTAAATGGCGAACGAGAAAGTGGTGTAACTTTACATTGTATCGATCCGGGTATTGACACGGGAGATATCATTGCGCAAAAGATTTTTGCAATAGAGCTGGAAGATACTGCTCGCAGCTTGTTTGACAAATATCATTATTTCGCTTTTGAATTATTCAAAGAACAAATAGGGATTTTATTGTCAGGGAGCTACAAACAAACGCCACAAACGCCCCAAGGAAGTACTTTCTATTCGCGAAAAGCTATTGATCCTTTTGATTATCACGTGAATTTGTATAAAACATCGTTTGAGATCCACAATCAATTACGAGCATTGATTTTTCCGGAGTATCAATTACCGCAGTTGGAAGGGATTAGAATTTGTAGCTCGACCTTGCATGAGGAGTTTATTGGTAGACGCATGTTTGAAGATCGAGGTTCTGAATTTGTGTTGTCTGGTATTGATGGATATAAAATCATCGCCCAAAAAGCCTGAGCTGTACTTATGAATCTTTCAATAGTTCCCAAAGCTGTTGGCCATATTGCGAATTAGAGAATTTTTCAGCTTGCTGTTCCAGTTGTTGGTCGTTAATAAAACCTTTACGCCAAGCGATTTCTTCGGGGGATCCGATTAAAATATTTTGTCGGTTTTGAATGGATTCAAAATCAATTTTGGGATATTTGGTGTCACCGTCATTCGAGATTAGCGTCTAAAATAATTGAGTTATGAAAATTTTAGTAACCGGAGCTAAAGGATTTATGGGAAGAAATTTCATTTCTTGGCTAAAAAACGAAAACAAACATGAAATTTATCAGTTCGATCTTGGTAATACTTTGGAGGAATTAGAAAAGTGGGCTCGAAAATGTGACATTGTGTTCCATTTAGCTGGAGTCAATCGCCCTAAAGATGCTCAAGATTTCAAAAAAGGGAACTTTAGTTTTTCTCAAACTCTGGTGAATTTGCTAGTCAAGCAGCGTAATTTTGTGCCAATCGTTTTCACTTCTTCGATTCAAGTTGCTAACGAAACAGAGTATGGGCTGACCAAAAGAGCCGCCGAGGAGGTTATATTCAATTATGGTCAAAAGTATGATGTACTTTGTTATGTCTTTGAGTTACCCAATGCTTTTGGGAAATGGGCTAGGCCTAATTATAACTCTGTAGTGGCTACTTTTTGTTACAATCTTGCTCGTAATTTACCTATTGAAATTAATCGAGCTGATTTACGATTAGTTTACATTGACGACATTATTCAGGCTTTTTTCTCGATTTTAGAAGGACAATTCCAGGTCGGCGAGGACGGTTATAGTTATGTGACGCCTGTATTGGAGACTTCGGTTCAAGAAATAGCCGATATTTTACAAGAGTTTGTCAATATGAGATATAGCTTACGAGTTCCTGATGACTCTCAACTTTTACGGAAGTATTTGTATGCGACCTTAATTAGTTATTTCCCTTCTGAGGCATTAGTGTCGGTTTTGCCAATTCATAGTGATGCCCGTGGAACTTTTATGATGTTTATCAATGATTATAATGCTGGTCGAATGTCATCCCATGTGACTTATCCCGGGGAAACTAAGGGCAATCATTGGCATAGTACTTTGATTGAACGATTTTGTAATGTTTCGGGAAAGATATTGTTCAGAATGCGCAAAGTGGGGGAAAACGAAGTGCGTAAAATTCTTCTAGAAGGCGAACATCCTCAAGTTTTAGAAGTTCCTCCAGGAGTTGTGCATAATTTTACTAATGTGGGCAATACTGAATCCGTAACTTTAATTTGGGGTTCGAATTTGTATAATCCTGATTCCCTAGATACTTTTTATGAATCCGTTGAACCCGTTGCGAATGGCGCTAAGAGATAAATCTTAGATGTCAGAGATCCTAATCGCAATCAACCGACAAAAGTGTTGGTTTTAGGCGCGGAAGGTATGTTAGGTCATATGGCCAGCCTATGGTTTGAGTCAAAAGATTATGAGGTAACTCGGCTGGATCAAAAATTCTTTTTTACGAAACCAGGGGTTGAGCTAGATGCGACTAATATATCTGAATTGAGCAAATTTTTGTTTGAACATGATTTCGATTTGATTGTGAATTGCATTGGTTTATTAGTCAATACTAGCGAACAGAACCATCAATTGGCAATTTATCTGAATAGTTATTTACCCCAATGGTTAGAATTCCGCTATCGGGGTTCGAATTGTCGTATTTTCCATATTTCGTCAGACACGGTCTTTTCCGGAGATGACCCGCCGTACAAAGAAAATTCGCCATATTCAAATCAAACCTTTTATGGTCGGACTAAAGCACTTGGCGAGATTATCAATGATAAAGATCTCACGTTTCGAGCATCCATGATAGGGCCTGAATTAAACCCTAATGGGACTTCTTTGTTCAATTGGTTTATTAGTCAAAAAGAACAGGTCATGGGGTACAGTCAAGTATGGTGGACGGGCGTTACTTCGTTAGTGATGGCTCAGGCACTTGAACAGGCTTATTTACAAAATTTGACTGGTTTATATCATCTAGTGCCTTCAAATCCTATTACGAAGTATGAACTATTTGAATTACTCGATCAAACTTTTGATCGAAATTTGCAGGTAATTTCGGATTCTACAAAGGTCGATGGAAAAATATTAGTCAATACTCGATCCGATTTTAGCTTCAGAATACCAGATTATCCTCAAATGTTGCTTGAGCTAAGGGAATGGATACTGAATCATCCAGACCTATATCAAGCAGAATTGTCTTAATGATATTGAAATATTTTTAGGCATATTGGAGTCGCGCGTAAATTTGGGTGGGATTTAGAAATTCCCCTTAAAAATAATCTTATGCACTTCGTTTTAATTCTTTGCGTTTTCCCCAATATTCGTTCTAGGCTTCATCGTAATCCAATTGTCCGGGTTTGATGACGCTATCTGAATCGGATTTTGTCCACCCAAATTAACACGCAACTGTCCGCTGTCAAAAATTCCGTTGATTGTGGGTATCATCCACCCTAACTTTTCTTAACAATCTGCACCCCTTCAACCCAAGGCGACCAACCCAGATATTTAATCCCCTGACCATAGTACTTTATCAAATCGTTGATACTATTATGAATGAATAAATTTGAATGTTTACCCGCCTGACTAGCACTTGCTACTTTACCATTGGGAAGACTAATCGCAATATGACCTCTTTGTCGGCGAGCTAAGTTTAATCCAGCCAAATCGAACCAAATTGGAACAGCTACTCCTTTGGGAGGAACATTTTTTTGTGCAGCCCCGGAATTTACTTCCATGTCCCAGGCATCCATGGCCCAATTTACTTTTCGAAAATTATCAGGTGGACTAAATGCATCTTGGACGGCCTTCAAACACATACCGCCGACATAGGGCGTATCACGGTATTGAC
>JAITFB010000025.1 GCA_031281695.1 Candidatus Servula neotermitis | reverse complement strand
CAAGGACAATCGAATGTAGGTGGACTAGCGGGAGTGCTTCAACCCTTTAATTCGTCTTACTCGGCCACCGTGAATTATTCTTACGCATCCGGAAATGTGTATGGCGTCACTAATGTGGGTGGTTTGGTGGGATCGCAGGCGACTAGCGCAACGATCCAAAATTCGGTGGCTTTGAATTTGGTGGTCAATGGAACCTCCAGCGTGGGGAGAGTGGTGGGCGCGAGCACGGACATTTTGACGAACAATTACGCGATCCAAACCATGTTGGTCAACGGCCAAGTGTCCCAAAGCGGAGCAGCTGACAATTACGATGGCGCGAACTTAACTGTATCTAATGTGTTCAGATCGAATTGGTGGACGCCATCTGGACCGGCCTTTGATACCAACAGTTGGGATTTCTCCCAATTAAGTTCCACCACCAGCAGATTACCTTTCCTAAAAGATGTCGGCGGGAATCAAGCCCCAGCACTTTCTACTTTGGTCAATTTTGTAGACTCGGCTTTTCATGAATGCGTCAACCAAGAGTTGGGTTTGGCGAGCGATATTGACCTAACCGCAGCGACTGCGCAAACTGTGACTAATCTGGATTGCGCTGAGTTTGAAATTGCTAGCCTGGCTGATTTGAAGAGTTTCCCCAATGTAACCGTGGCGGATTTTTCTCTAAACAATGTTAGCAGTTTGCCCGCTGGGACTTTTGCTGGTATGAGTAAATTACAGAGTTTGAATTTGGCTGGAAATAAAATTGCTAGTTTGAATTCCACCACCTTTGCTGATCTTACTGGCCTGAAAACTTTGAACTTGAACCAAAATCAGCTCTATATTATGGACGCTAGCTATTTTTCAGGTTTGACGAATTTGGCTAGTCTAAGTTTGAGGAGCCAAGCTGCCAAATTGACTGGAGTCACTAAGAGTTTCGCTAATCCAATTTCGGTGGCAGGAATTACGCCCGAACTCGGCAGTTTGAACAATTTGCGGGATTTGGGTGGAGAGGAATATGGTCTGCTTGCCGCCAACGGTAGCGGGGCCTGGAGTGCAATTTTCGCAGTTGGTGGAAATAACTACACATTTGACGGCACTTTGCAGGTGAGCGGCTCGCCGTTTTTGCCCTATACAGTGAGATATGATTCTCATACTGGCCTAGGCGGGCGCTCCGAAACGCAGGTCTTCCCTTGGGAAGAGTTCATCGTAGCGAACGCCGATGGCTTCAACAAAACTGGCTACACTATGACCGATTGGAATCGAAACCCCAATGGTACTGGCGACCGCTTCGGTTTTGGCGATGTTGTTAGTAATCTTAGTTTGGTCGAGGGCGCGGTTGTCACGCTATACGCGCAGTGGCTGGCCAACAATTACACGATCGCGTACAACATCAACGGTGCCGATAGTGGCTCCACCCCTGCGTCCACTCCCGCAGTCTATGATCAAAGCGCGCTCTTGTCGGATGGGGCGGGGTTGACCAAAACCGGCCACACTCTCGATGGCTGGGCACTGAGTGAAAACGGTCCTGTGAGTTATGGTTTGGGGAAAGAGGCCATCAATTTGACCGATGTAAACAACGACGTGAAAATCTTGTATGCCCATTGGGAAAAACAAGTCATCCCAGTTACTTTCGAGTTGCAAAATGGCAATCCTGTAGTAATTCGCGACGTTGATTATGGCGATTTCGTGGTTCCACCTTCCGATCCCGTCCGCGCAGGATATCGATTTACTGGCTGGTTCGATGCTGCGGAAACTGGCGCTCCGTTCGATTTCGAAAGGGTCATCACTTCCGCAACGACAGTTTACGCCCATTGGATTCAGCTTTTCACGGTGACTTTTATGAGTCAAGGGGGCAGTCCGGCTTCGTTTAGTCAAACTGTGGAATTTCAATCCAGCGCGACTTTGCCTAGTAACCCTACTCGAAACGGTTACAAGTTTATCGGCTGGTTTACCGAACAAGAGGTTGGGTCTCCGTTTGATTTTTCTCAGCCGATTGTAAGCAATGTCACGGTTTATGCGCATTGGCTCCGGCAATGGACAGTCACATTCAACTACCAAAATGGCACTTCTAACTTGATTTTGACTGTAGATTCAGGCAGTCAAGTCTCTCCACCAGCTGACCCTACCCGCGCAAATTACATTTTTCAGGGTTGGTTCAACCAAGCTTACGGCGGTGAACATTTTGATTTCGGAATCGCTATCGAAGCGAATACTCAAATTTATGCGCAATGGGAAATTGTCAAATATCTGATCACTTTCAATTCGCAAGGCGGAGATGCGGTGGCTAATCAGAACGTGGCGTTCGGGGAAATGGTCATTAAGCCGACCGATCCTAAGCGGGCTGGTTATACCTTTTTGGGTTGGTTTACCGCTAGTGACTGCCAGATTAAGTACAATTTTGCTGCGTCTGTGAACGTAGGGTTTTCCATTTACGCTTGTTGGAATGCGGTCGAGTCTCCTACAACCTCTACCACCCCCTCACCTGATAACCCAACCCCAACAACTTCTCCATCTCCTATTCCCGAAGGAACCCCTACAAATTCTCAGGTTTCAGAGTCCGATTCAAATAAGAGCGATGAAATCATTGTGCAACTTCCTAATGCAGACGGACCAAATTATGCATTCACCGACACTAAGTCTCTGCCGGCTGATCGTCAAGCGGATATTGGTTGGTTGGCTCGGGTTCGAGTGACAGTAGGAACAGGTTGCGTGCAAGTGGGCACTGGTTTTGGTGGAAAAAATTGTAAATATTTACCAGCGCAAGCCGTGAATCGAGGGGCTATGGCTCAGTTTTTGCAGAAAATGGCCGGCGTGAGTGATGATAAATTAGCAAGTGTTTTCCAAAATACTGTCAGTAAATTTAAAGATATTTCCAGCTTGAAAACTACCAACAGTTCCAGATATTATGCAATTTTGTGGTTAGCGGATTTGGGGATTACCAGTGGCTGCGTAGCTGATAGTTCAAAATTCTGTCCTCAAAATTCGGTCACGAGAGGAGCTATGGGAGAGTTTATGCAAAAATTCGCTGGCGTGGAAAACGAACCTGATTCGAATTCCAATTTCGCCGATGTTTCCACTAAAGCGGTCACCGTTAAATATGATGGTTCTCCGAAATCCGTCAAAGTCAACGCGTGTTCAACGGCCCGGATCGGTGCCATCAATTGGTTGGCCGAAGCCGGCATTACTAAAGGGTCAGGCAAATACAAAGGAGCCACCACGTTCCGCCCGCAAGACTCGGTCAATCGCGGGAGCATGGCTCAGTTTTTACATCGGTTGTACGATTGGGTCAAGGCATCGGGAGTGGTCTAATTCCACAATAAGCCCCCAACTTGCAGTTCTTACTGACAGTCCGCGGTTAGTCTTGAATTGATTAGAGAGTTTAACTACTTTTGAACAACTTCAAAATTTGCGTTTTCCTGATGTGTGTAATATAATGTGGTATGAAAATTTCATATCAATATCCGCAATATTGGGTCGGTGGTTATCGTGTGATACGAGCAGCTTTGCGCCACTACACGATTGAGGCTATAGAGGAAATTCTGATTAGGCCAATAGGGTACGGAAAAATAAGGCTACAGGTACGCGCTTGGGTCGGATATTATCGGGGAGATTTGTTGGAAATATTTTACGATGAAAATGCTGAATGGATATTTCATTGTGATCAGGCGAGTAAAGTTACGCTAAATCAGTTAGGATTAAGGAATGGGCAACGTTTTTACGAAGCAGGCTGTACTAGTTGGGCAACCTTATGATGGCGTCACGAACGATAATCTTTCTGTCCTCACTGTCGAAGAAGGGCTTGAAATCGGTCTATCTGAAACAGAATTAATGGATTTAGATAAATTTTACCAAGATACGATCGATGGAAATTATGACTTTGCTGAGATTGACAATCATACCCGAAAATTACCCCATTGTCCAATCGCTGCAGCAGTTTAATTTGATAGTCTCTCTTGAGCGCGCTTTTTTAGCGGTGCATCTGTTATCTCGGCAATCTATTGTAACTAGTTGCCAGTTCGGAGTTTGCTAATTAGTTTAACCATTTTGCACATTCTCAAAATTTGAGTTTTTCCAGTTTGTGTAATATAATGGTATGCCTAAAATTGTACGTCTGCATGCTGATAGCGAACAACCGCTTAGTCAAACTTATGTGCGGCAGAATTTAGAAACAGAACAGTGGGGTAAATTAGTTCACGCAGACAAACAACGCCCACACAACGAATTGACCAGTGAGCCAGGCAAAAGCTATCTGCTGGCTAGCGTGGACGCGCAGGAGTTGTTTAACAAATATGCTGGGACAGGGGAGTTGCAACGCGATCATCGTAAGCGGTTCATTAATATTGAACTAGTACAAGCTGATTTTTATGTTGGTATAGCTGTGAATGAAGGCAAAAGAAAACTAACGAAGAGGTTCAAAATTCATCATCCAAAAAACCGAACTCACATTGTACCTTATTCGAAACCAGGGTCGGAGTAAAATATGACAGATTTGTTAAAGTGGGTTGGAAATAAGGTAATGGTGACATTCGGTGATGGAGAAACGATTTCTGGTGTGGTCGATAGCTTTACAGGCGCGCTAGATAACGCCGAGTCGGGTGAGGATGAATTGAATGTTGTCACCCCTGATCATGAGAATATCCAAGTAATAGCTTCTGAAATTGCCAGCATCCAAGTTCTCGAACCAGCACAATCCAAAAAACACTTTCCGCTGGTCGCGGCAAGTCTCTAGAATCGGGTTGAATTCAATTTTACTTATTAGTAGTCAAATATTCTAACAACCCCTTAGGTGAAATCAAGAACTCTAAGAGTATGCAGTATTGGGTGGGGTAGCCGAGTTGGACTAAGCGTTCTGGGTGAATTCGAGGATTTGTTCGATGTTGCTGGGGTGATTGCTTGGGTTTGTAATTGATGGACCATTTGTTGGACGCTAATGGCAATTCAACTTGTCATATTTTACGATCCTAATGGGCAAGTTTTAGAAACGATTTACGCTGACCAAACTCAACAGATTTCTCAATATTGTGTTGCCAATCGCTTGATTTGCCAAGTGACCCTGCTGGTCTGATCCCCCAATATAATCATGATGCTGTAGAAAGAGTGATTAGATAGTTGGACAACTGAAACTTAGAATTGCCTGAATTTTTATATAGTGAGATTACTCCTACCGTGATCCTAACTAGTGCATTTGTTCTCGAGACGCTAGCCGCTAAAATAAGTTAAAATGATATAGTGGATATGGATGGTTTATTAAAACGAGTTCGCAATTGGATTGACACAGATGTTTCAGAAGGCGATCAAGTTGAGTTAGCTGGAATTTTGAACGATGCGCTCGGAGGTGACCCCGATGCGCTTGTCGATTTAGAAGAGAAGTTTTCCGGGCCTATTGAATTTGGAACTGCTGGTTTAAGAGGAAAAATGCAGCCCGGCGAATCCCGCATTAATTTCGCGACGATTTCAAAAACTGCTTTTGGTTTGGCAAAGTATTGTCTATCTCAAGTGAAGACTCCGAGAATCGCAATTGGTTATGATGCTCGCTACCATAGTGAGGAATTCGCTTTGCGGTCGGCTCAAATTCAAATCGCTTTGGGATGCGAAGTCCATTTGATGCCACAAGCGTGGCCGACGCCCTTATTGGCATTTGCTGTGCGTAACGGGAATTTTGATGCAGGGGTAATGGTTACGGCCTCGCATAACCCAGCCCAAGACAATGGCTATAAAGTCTATTTGGGCGGTCGCATCGTGACCGATGACGGCCAGGGTTCGCAAATTATTCCCCCTTATGATTCCTTGATTGCTAATGAAATCGCAAAAGCACCTCCGGCTAATGAAATCCCTGTAGCTGATTCAGGTTGGAAAGAATTTCCGGTTACTATTGCCGATGAGTACAATATGGCTGTAACTTCAATTGCCGTTGAAGCGTATGAATTTACTAAAACTGGCTCTAAGTCCAGTATAAGTTCGTTGAACCCTGGGAAATTTGGTTCGACTAAACGAGTGATTGCTCCAGCGTTGGACGAAGATTTGGATGTAGGTTTTAAAAATCGAGGTTTCAATTTAGACTTAATGAATCCGACTTATCCCCCAGCTTCAAATTTAGTTGTGGTTACGACTGCAATGCATGGGGTTGGTGGAAAAATTCAAGTTGACCAACTTAGGAGTGTTGGTATTCGGAATGTTCATCAAGTAATCCAGCAAAAACAACCAAATCCAGATTTTCCGACAGTCAAGTTTCCTAACCCAGAAGAACCTGGAGCCCTGGATTTATCTATAGCTTTAGCTAAACAATTAGGAGCGGATATAATAATCGCTAACGATCCTGACGCCGATCGTTGTTCAATTGCTTGTTTAGACCCACATCTTGAAACTTATCGTCAATTGACTGGCGACGAGATAGGTTGTATCCTAGGTAATTATTTTTGTCAACGGTATTCTGGCGAAGACGTAACTGTTGCATCGTCGGTAGTGAGTTCACGCTTATTGGAAAAAATTGCTAAAAAACACAAAGTCCAAAAAGTTACGACTTTGACTGGATTTAAATGGATTTCTCGAGTTCCTAAGTTAGTTTTTGGTTACGAAGAGGCCATCGGTTATAACCCTGATCCAGAATTTGTCCATGATAAAGATGGTCCTGCAACAGGATCTTTAGTGGGGATTTTGGCTGATCGAGCGAAAATGCGCGCTAAAACTTTAGTGGACGAATTGGATAATTTGGCTCGACAATTTGGTTTGTATGAACAATCGCAAGTTTCTTTACGATTTAATGATTTGACTGAAATTACAGCATTGATGGAAAAACTGCGATCTCGTCCACCAAGCGAATTCGGCCACTCTGCGATAGTTGAGACAATTGATTATGAATTAGCCCCGCCTAGTCCCGACCTAAAAACTAATGGCGTTAGTTGGACGACTGAAGATGACACTAGAGTGTTTGTTCGTCCTTCGGGGACTGAACCAAAGATTAAGTTTTACATTGAAACAGTTGAGCCAGTATTCGATCGAGCCCCATTTGACGAACTTACAAAAATTAGAGCGCGATCGAATCAAAAGCATCAGGAAATTGCTGAACAAGTAAGGAGTTTGCAATGAATATGTATGAAATTATTGAGGCAAAAGCTTCGGGACGGGAATTGACCAGCGAACAAATTAGGTTTACCGTGAAAGGATTCACTGATGCTGAAATTCCGGATTATCAAATGTCGGCTTGGTTGATGGCCGTTTTGTGGCGAGGAATGAGCGCTCGTGAAACATCTGATTTGACTAGAGCTATGACCGAATCTGGAGAAGTAGTCGACTTGTCGGGCATTAATGGTATTGTGAGTGATAAACATTCGACCGGTGGAGTTGGCGATAAAACTTCAATGGCATTGGTTCCTTTGGTTGCAGCTTGCGGTGGCAAAGTTGCGAAAATGAGTGGACGCGGATTGGGTCATACTGGTGGAACTATTGACAAATTAGAATCAATTCCAGGCTTTAAAGTTGAATTACCCATCGATCAATTCATTGCTCAAGTCAATCGAATTGGTTGTGCTATTATTGGCGCTTCAAAAAACGTGGCCCCAGCCGATAAAAAAATGTACGCTTTACGCGATGTGACCGCTACAGTCGGCTCGATTCCTTTAATGGCTTCTTCAATCATGGCCAAAAAACTAGCTTCTGGTTCGGATGCTATCGTATTGGACGTGAAATGTGGTTCCGGCGCGTTTATGAAATCGGTTGATCAAGCGCGAATTTTGGCTAAGGCCATGATGTCTATTGGGATCGCTAACGGAAAGAAAATGGCAGCTTTCATTACCAATATGGACGTGCCTTTGGGGACTGCAATCGGTAATGGGTTGGAAGTAGTAGAAGTCATTGAGACCTTGAAAGGTCAAGGCCCAGCGGATTTGACTCATGAATGTTTGGAGATCGGTTCCTATTTATTGAGCTTGTCAGGTTTTGGCACTCCTGAAAATTGTTATATTCAAGCTGAAGCGGCGCTGTCCGATGGACGAGCCTTGAAGAAATTCGCAGAAATGATCGAAGCCCAAGGGGGCGATAGTTCCGTAATCGAAGATTATTCTATTTTACTGGGGAACCCAGCCAGCATAGAAGTCAGGGCATTACGGGACGGTTATATTACTAAAATGGATACTGAAAAAATTGGTATGTGTTCAGTTAGCTTAGGTGCAGGACGCAGCAAGATTACCGATCCTCTGGATTATCATGCAGGAATTACCATTTTACATAAGACGGGAGATCAGGTGAAGACCGGTGACACTCTGGCGATTTTATATGCCGCTAATCCTGATCTTTTAGAACCAGCGACCGATAATTATTTAAAAACTTTGACTTTTGGTGACAAAATGGTTGCATCGGAAAAATTAGTGTTTGACATTTTGAGATAAAATAAAAAAAAGGACTTTTTAATGGAAGAAAATAATGGATCAGTTCGACGCCGTCGACATCGAAGAAATCGAAGTGATGTAGTTGAACAAGAATTGTCAATCCTCGAAAAAGCGGAGACGCCAGTGACAAAATCTCAAGTTTCCTCGCGGATTCAAGCTAAAACTATTAAGCGAAGAGAACAAAAACAGATGGTTCGTCAACGTCACTCAATTTTAGAGAGTGACTTCTTGGCTAAGCGGGAAAATGTTGACCGTAAAATGCTGATCGATTCAGATGATTTTCAATCGCAAATCGCTGTAATTGAGGATGGAATATTGGTGGAATTTTATATCACCAAAGAAACTGATGCATCAATAGTTTCCAACATTTATGTTGGGGTTGTCCAAAATGTTTTACCGTCGATGGAATCTGCCTTTATTGATATTGGTACATCGCGCAATGCTGTACTTTACGCAGGAGAAGTAGCTTGGGATGTTTCACAATTAGAAGGAAAACCTAAGATGATTGAAAATTCTTTGAAAGAAGGCGACAAAGTGATTGTGCAAGTAACTAAGGATTCTGTTTCTACTAAAGGACCGCGACTTACTTCCCAAATTACTTTGCCTGGAAAATATTTAGTTTTGGTTCCTTCAGGTGGAATTACTGGAATTTCACGACGAATTGCTCAAAAGGAACGAGATCGTTTGAAAAAAATTGTGGCTAAAATTGCTCCTGCTAAAATGGGCGTGATCGTTAGAACAGCAGCCGAGGGCGTGAGCGAAGCGGAATTACAATCGGATTTGAATGAGCTGGTGGAAACTTACAAAAATGTTTATAAAGTTTATGAACAATCTCAACGTAATAAATCCCCTCAGAAAATTTATGAGGATGTCCCAACTCAAATTCGAGTCATTCGTGATGTTTTCAATGATGATTTTAACGAATTGATAGTGTCGGGAGAATATGCGGCAAAGTTAGTGGACGATTATCTCCAAAAATCTGCCAGTAAATATTTGTCAAAAGTTAAGCATTACGAAGGTAAGTCATCTTTGTTTCACGCTTATAAAATCGAGGACCAAATTTACAAAGCTATGAACCGTAAAATTTTGCTTCCATCGGGAGGGTCGATTATCATTGATCACACTGAGGCCATGACTGTAATTGATGTGAATACTGGGCGTAATACTGGAGGTGGAACCATGGAGAATACGATTACTAAAAATAATTTGGAAGCGGCCCAAGAAATTGTTAACCAGTTGAGATTGCGAGACGTGGGCGGGATTGTGGTGATTGATTTCATTGATATGATGCTGAAGTCGAACCAGGATAAAGTGTTGACGCGGTTTATTGAATGTCTTTCTCGAGATCGGACTCGACATCAAGTTTCGGAAATTACTTCTTTAGGTTTAGTCCAAATGACCCGTAAACGTCGTGGTCCAGGGTTGGCCTATCAGATGGATGTGGTCTGTAAAGAGTGTCGAGGGACTGGCTTTTTACAAGAAAATATTTTCGTATTAGGTACGACTGACAAAGACAAACAGCAACGCTATGAAACTGAACGTAAAGTAATCGTGCCAGACAAAGAGCGGGCGCACGTAGCTGCCACTATTGCTGCCAGTGTAAGTTCCTAAATGGTTGATTTAATAATTGTTGGAGCCGGATTATTTGGTTTGACCGTGGCTCGTCAGTTGGCCGACCAAAGGAACATTCGTGTTAAAATTTTAGAAAAACGACCTCATATTGGCGGAAACTGTTGGACTTACTTTGATGATGATATTGAGGTTCACCAATACGGTTCTCACATTTTTCACACTTCAGATTCGAAAGTTTGGGATTTTGTGCGAAAATTCACGGATTTTAACGACTATTATCATGAAGTTTGGGCGAATCATCACGGTGAAGTTTATTCCATGCCTATTAATTTAGGAACGATTAATCAGTTTTTTCGTAACAATTACAATCCAGAGTCCGCTCGGACTTTTTTGGCTCAAAAAATTCAAAACGAAAAAATTCTTAATCCGCAAAATTTGGAAGAAAAGGCCGTTTCGCTGATTGGTCGAGAACTTTATGAGGCTTTCATTCGAGATTACACGGCTAAACAATGGCAAACTGATCCGAAATTATTGTCTTCGGAAATAATTACTCGATTGCCAGTGCGCTACACTTACGACAACGCATATTTCGATGACTCATATCAAGGAATTCCTCGACAAGGTTATACTCAATGGTTTGAGCGAATGTTAGATCATCCTAAAATAGAAGTCGAGTTGAATTCGAATTTTGCGTGCGCGGATTATCCTGATGTGCCAATACTTTATACCGGTCCAATCGATCGATTTTATGATTACCAGTATGGTGAATTAGGTTGGCGCACCATTGATTTTGAATTTGAAAAATTTGCTGAAGATTTAGATTGGCAAGGTTGCGCGGTTATGAATTATTCCGATTTGACCGAACCTTGGACTCGCATTATTGAGTTTAAACATTTTCACCCTGAAACCCCAATAGCAAATACAATTATTGCTCGAGAATTTTCTCGCTCCGCCAGCATCGCCGACGATCCTTATTATCCGATCAATACTCCAAATGATCGAAAACTTTTTAGTCAATACCGAAAACTAGCTGACCAAGAATTATTAATTACTTTCGGTGGACGTTTAGGTAATTATCGCTATTTCGATATGGATGATACCATCGCTGCTGCTCTAGAGTTGGTCCACTCCAACGGAATCAAAGCTCTTTCTTAGTTACTAGTTGCGATAAGATGGCTAAGAATTTGTGGCCCAAGAGCGTGAATACTGCTAGCGGAGCAATTTGTTTGTACTATTAATTATTTACACTTGATCGTAAGGTTAATTCCCAGTTCTTGATATATTAGTACAATTTCTTTACCACCAGAACAAATTCAAGTTTAGGTAAGTTAAGCTGATATTGAACTATGAAAGATGTCACGCTGTCTAACATCATTTTTCCTACTGATTTAACTGACTCACCCGAAAAAATTGCTTTATATCTTAATTTGACGCGTTTGGACGACAGTGCTCCATTGGTCTCACCGGTTAAAATCCTCTCTCATCGCCAATGTGAAATTCCAGCTCATAGCACGATTAATTTTAGTAGTTATTTCAACGCATTTCCAGTCGGCTATTGGCTGCGTTATACCAAATTAGAGTATGTGACTTTGCTTTTAGTTTTTGATGCTCCAGCTGATGTGAATATTTTCCGTTCAGATTCGTCTGGGCATAAAATCAAAATGCATCAGATGCCGGGTACGTCGCGAGTGCGTTTTAGTATTCCTATCGAACATATGTTTAGCGCAGGGTGGATTTGGTTTGAAATCGTTACTCGGAGCGAACCAGTTCGGTTATTAGAAGGGGCTTGGCGAGTCAATTTACCCCATAGTTTTGTGCATAAAACTGCAGCCATTGCTATTACGACTATGAACAAGCCGCTTGAGCTGGGGAAACAGTTGCAAAATTTTCATTGGCGTATTGACGATTTAGCCTTCGTAGATCGAATATATGTAGTCGATCAAGGGACTGTTAAAGTGACGGATCAACCTTATTTAAACGAGCTGTCGAATAAACTCAAAAATAAATTACAAATAATCCAACAACCAAATTTAGGAGGATCAGGTGGTTTTTCGCGTGGTATGCTAGAATTTTATAAACACACCCGCGCGGATTTTGTTTTGTTATTAGATGATGACACATTTTTGGAAACTGATTGTATTAACCGGGCGATTATGTTCGCTACTTTAGCCAAACAACCGACTATTGTGGGCGGACATATGTTGAGTATGAATGAACCATCGGTATTAAATAATTTTGCTGAAGTGATCAATCCAAAAACGACTTGGTGGGGACCAGCCCAAGGAACTGAAACTAATTGGGATTTTGCTCGGCAAGCTCTACCTGACACCCCCTGGTTGCATCGGGCCTATACGGTGGATTATAATGGTTGGTGGATGTGTTTAATCCCTCGTCAAGTGATTACTGAGATTGGGCTATCCATGCCCTTTTTCATTAAATGGGATGACGCTGAGTATAGTTTGCGGGCTAAAGCCCACGGGTTTGAGGTCGTTAGTTTACCTGGAGTAGCGTTATGGCATTTGACTTGGGAAGATAAAGATGATGCGCGAAACTGGCAGGCTTTTTATCATTATCGTAACCGCTTGGTGGTCGGATTGATTTACAATAACTTTTCAGGGCCAGGCTCTTTCATTCGTTGGTTGTTTTATCACGATGTTTTTGCTAATTTCTCCATGCGATATTCTGTTGCATGGTTGCATTTACAAGCTATTAAAAACGTTATGGCGGGTCCTTCAGCTGTCCTAGGTGATTTGACCACTCGTATGCAGTCTATAGCTCAGGTTCGATCAAAATATGTCGATGCGCAAGAATTTCCCGTGCTAGAACTGGAATCACGTTATGGTGAGTTGCCTGAAGACGATGTTTGGGCGATGAGTAGATTGGATAAAATTGGTTGTGGGGCAAAAGCCATCTTTAAGCAATTATTACCAGTTGCGAAATCTGTCGAATCTAAGCCGCAAAAAATAATTTCGACTCGACCCATTCGGTGGATCAAAGTTGTCACATACGACAGTGTTGTAGTACTTTCGGGAGATGGACAAAGGGCGACTGTGGTGACAAGAAATCCTAGAATGTTTTTCAAAATACTTGGTTTACAGCTCAAAACTTACGTAAAATTGAAAAGCGTATGGAAAAAATTACAAAACGCATTTCGAAGTCAAACTTTAGAGATGTCTTCTGTCCGAACCTGGGAGGGATATTTTCGTGGTGAAGAAAATCAGTAAATTGCTTAGAACTTCATCGGAAATAGTTCCTCGCGACAAATTTTATACTCCTGGTTCTTCGCGGGGGTTTTTAGATTTAGTCAATCAACGGTTTTTACTAAAGTTGTTAGTGGCCAAGGAAGTTAAAGTCCGTTATCGTGGAAGTTATTTAGGCCAAGTTTGGACTTATATTAAGCCTTTTGTTTTATTTTTGATTTACTTTATGTTTGTGGGTTATGTGATGGGAGGGAATGATCGGGTTTATAACTTCGGTATTTACTTATTCGCCGGTCTTTCATTGGTACAATTTTTTAACGAAGTTTTTCGCAATTGCACAATTTCGTTGCGTTCAAATGCAGCTCTAGTTCGAAAGATTTATTTACCTAGGGAATTATTTCCGATCGCGGCTTGGAGGGTAGCTTTAACGCATTTTATTCCACAATTCGTAATTCTATTGGTTGCGTCATTTGTAATCGCTTTTAGTTCACATCCGGTCAATTTATTCTTCTTGGACTTCAAACATATTTTGGCTTTTTGTTTAGGAATTCTTTTGATTTCATTGTTCGCAATTGGCGCTGGGATGATTTTTGCTACGATTAATGTGTTTTACCGCGATGCTGAAAATTTAGTCGAAGTAATTACAATGTGTTCGACTTGGATTTCACCGGTTTTATATGATTATCGTTTATTTAGTGAAATCGCTCCGCATTGGTTTTATAACATTTTTATGTGTTCTCCGATTTCAGCGGCTGTTGAATTATTTCATTATGCTTTTGTTTATGACCGCAATTTTCGCGGCGATCGTTGGGCTATTCCCGTACATTGGGTTTATGCAGCGAATTTTATTCCTTATACCTTGATCGCTTTTGGTATTAGTGGAGTATTTTTAGTTGTAGGACAAATTTTATTTCATCGGTTTGAAGGCCGTTTTGCTCAGGAACTGTAATGAAATTATTTGGTAAAACGATGACCCCTGATCCTGAAGTCGTGGTTGACATTCAAAATCTTCAAAAACTTTTTAAGCTTCATCATAATTATTCGTTGAAAGATTCTTTTGTAAATTTATTCACGCGTTCAAATATTCATAAAACCATGTTTACCGCTCTTAATGATATCAATTTACAAGTGCATAGAGGTGAAGCCGTGGGGCTAATTGGTCGCAATGGATCGGGAAAATCAACTTTGTTGAAGCAAATTACCGGGGTTCAAAGACCTGATGCTGGGAGCGTTCGGGTGAAAGGAAAAATGGCTGGACTTATTGAAGTTGGAGCAGGTTTTCATCCGGATTTAACCGGTCGAGAAAATATTTATTTGAACGGAGCTATTTTAGGAATGTCTAAAAATGAAATCGAGCAAAAATTTGATGAAATTGTTGAATTCAGCGGGCAGGCTAAATTTATTGACACTGAAGTAAGATTTTATTCTTCGGGGATGTATATGCGTTTAGCTTTTTCTGTGGCAATTCATACCGAACCAGACCTTTTTTTGGTGGATGAAGTGTTGTCGGTAGGAGATAATGAGTTTAGGAAAAAATGTATTCAAAAATTATTTGAGTTAAAAAATGAGAATCGAACTTTTATGATTGTGAGCCATAGCGAAAATCAAATTCGACAAATTTGCGATCGGGTAGTATGGTTGCATCATGGTATTATTATGGCGGATGGAACTCCAGATGAAGTTTATCCTAAAATGAATGCTTTTCAAAGTTGAGAGATAATACCGTAATGCTTCAAATTGGTCGCGTGTGAAAATGCAGAGAACTATAGGTAGGTTCGCCATTATTGGATCTTTTAATTCTTTGTTAGATATTTGTCTTACCTATACTTTGGGGACTTTTGTTGGATTTCCGGCTTTTTGGGCAAATTTTATTTCCACCTCAATTTGTTTTGCAATTTCGTTTATTGCTAATAGACATTGGACTTTTCAAGCAGGTAGTAAAAATTTGGTTTATCATATGATCGCCTTTACGGTAGTGTCCTTATTTAGCGGTTGGGTTATCCAAGGCGTTATGATCAGTCTGCTTTCTGCTCCTCTAACACGGATTATCGATCAATTGAATTGGGGCTGGCTCTCGAAAATTCCTAATGTTGGGATGGTAGTTGCTAAACTCTTAGCGATTAGTTTGGGGATGATTTGGAACTATGTTTTTTACGCGACATTAGTGTTTGGAAAATTAGGCGATGTTATCGCAGCCCATTTTTTTAGAAGCAGAGATGG
>JAITFB010000018.1 GCA_031281695.1 Candidatus Servula neotermitis | reverse complement strand
TAACTCTTAACTATTAATTGCCTATTCCTAACCCCTAGATCAATTCCCAATTCCTAGAATAACTCCCAGTAGCTAGTAACCGCTGGCGCAGCGAGCTAAAATAAAATAGTGAAACTCGCCCTAGCCCAAATTAATCCCACAGTAGGCGACATTTTGGGGAACCGCAAGAAAATTTTAGATTATAGTTTGGAGGCGCTTCAGGCTGGAGCGGAAGTAGTGATTTTTCCTGAGTTAGCGATCGCTGGATATCCGATCGAAGACTTAGCTCTGCGCACAGATTTCGTTCAGAATTGTGAAGCCAATTGCCAAGAGCTGGCTACCGAATTGGTCTCCCATGGCGCTGCAGATTTATGGGCGATTGTGGGATGTCCAACCGCTACGGCTAAAACCGGACAAGCTTTTCGCTCCGATTATCAAGCACCGCAAAATTCTTTGGTGGTATTGCACGGAGGAGAACAGGTGGCTGAATACCATAAACAAGTTTTACCCAACTACGGCGTGTTTGACGAATACCGCACTTTTACAAGAGGGACTGAGCCGACTATATTGCATATCAACGGCCAAAAGCTGGGACTAATGATTTGCGAAGACCTTTGGGAGTTCCCTGGTCCAGCCGAACAATTGCAAGGTCAAATCGACTTACTGATTTCGGCGCACGCTTCTCCCTTTTGGGACGGTAAAATGTTAAAACGTATTCAAGTGGCCGAACGTATTTCGAATTACCTAAATGTGCCAGTGGCTTATGTCAATCAAGTCGGTGGCCAAGACGAACTGATTTTCGACGGCCGTTCTTTTTATCAAAATTCTGACACCACCCTTAGTGTGGCTGATCCTTTTGTTGAACAATTATTACTGATTGATACAGATGGCAGAGAGCAGATGGCAGATGGCAGCTTACAAAATGCCGCAAGCTCCGACCACCAAGCGTTCGGCTCTGCTAATCGCAGTGAGTCAGATTGTATCAGTTTGATCTATGATGCCTTAGTTATGTCTTTGCGCGATTATTGCCACAAAAACCAGTTCAAGTCGGTGGTACTCGGAGTTTCTGGCGGCATCGATTCGGCTCTGGTCGCCACTATTGCCGCTGACGCTATCGGCGGGAGCAACGTTTACGGCATTTCTATGCCAGCGGCTTGGTCCAGCTCAGGTTCAGTTACGGATGCTAAAGCACTGGTTGACAATTTAGGCGCACATTGGATCAACCAGCCGATCATCAAGGTTTTACGACAATTTCAGTTGCAGATTGATGTCACCGGCACCACTTTCGAAAATCTCCAGGCTCGCATCCGGGGTAACATTATTATGACGTATTCCAATCTTTTGCACGCGCTGGCTTTAGCAACTGGCAACAAATCCGAATTGGCAGTTGGTTATTCGACGGCGTTTGGCGATTCGGTCGGCGGATTTGCTCCGATCAAAGACGTTTGGAAAACTCAGGTTTATCAGCTGGCGGAATTTCGTAATTCGTTATCCGACCAGCCCGTGATACCTTTGAATAGCATCACGAAACCACCGTCGGCTGAATTACGACCAGGCCAAAAGGACTCCGATACTTTGGGCGATTATGCGGACTTGGATCGAATTTTGCAAGCCTACGTGGAACATCGTCTAGTCTCGTTACTGGCGGCAAACTCTGATTCTGACGTTACAGCTGCGTTGGCGTCGCAATCTGAAACACAATCCCGACTGACCGAGTCAGCAGTGTCAGCAGTGTCAGACGAAGCAGATGTTTCAGTTACATTAGAACCAGCGCCTGGAACTCCAGCAGTGGGATCAGCGGCAGTCTCTGATTCTGCTGCTATAGATCTGGATTTTCTGACTGTAGCGCAAAAAGTTGATCGCGCTGAATGGAAACGTCGCGTTTATCCGATTGGACCTAAAGTAAGCGCTTTAGCTTTCGGTCGTGACCGCCGAGTACCAGTGACAAATTTGTATAATAATGAGTCTTGAATTTCAGACAGCTCAAACAGCGCTGGTTGATTATTTATTGTCTAAAAAAGTTCTAGTCTGGGGTTTGGGTCGTGAAGGTACTTCATCGGCGGAATTGTTGCGGCAGGTAAAGCATCCCCAATGGCATTCTACTCAAGACAATACTGAAGTTTTGAAAATCTGGTCTGATTATGATTTAATTTTGAAAAGTCCCGGGATTTCTATTCACAATATCAAAACTGCTTTACCAGCAGCTCAACGCCCTAATGTCACCAAATTGTCTCGCCGTCTAACCTCCCAATCTGATTTGGTCTTGCAATTTTTCCATCCATTCACCATCGGCGTCACTGGAACCAAAGGCAAAAGTACCACAGTATCCCTAATCCACCATGTGTTCAACTATTGTCACACCCCTAATTACTTACTCGGAAATATCGGCGTTTCACCGTTTTCTTTCCTTAACAACATAAAGGGTTTATCATCTTATTCACCAGTGATTTCAGGTAATGACATAGTTTCTTCGAGCCCGAGGAAACTCAGTAGCTTGCCGAGAGCTGAATTTATCCAGTGGATGAATTCAGCTGAGCGAAGCGAAGGCAGCAGAAATTTGTTAGACATCAGTAGCGAAGCGGTTTATACAGAGCGCGAGAAAGACCTCGGTCTGTCTCGTATATTAATCTTAGAGCTCTCATCTTTTCAATTAGAATTCGTCCATCATTCTCCGCATATTGCTGTGCAGCTTGGTCTGGAATCTGATCATCTCGACTATCACTTGAATCTGCAAGCTTACAGTGAAGCTAAAGCTAATATTTTCAGGTTTCAAAAATCTGGCGATTTAGCATTTAGGGCAAAAGATATAAATGATGCTTTATTTGTTGAGCGCGAATGGCTGGCTGAATCTATGCCGCTTCTGGGTGAACACAATTTAATTAATGCTGCTGCAGCTTGGTTAGTTTGTAGTGAACTAGGTGTGTCTCAAGAACAGTTTGCTCAGGCTTTGAAATCTTTTACAGGTTTGCCACACCGGCTGGAGCTGGTGGGAATCAGAAATGAGGTGGCCTATTACAACGATTCCAACGCCACTAATCCCACAGCCACCATCGCTGGCATAAAAGCTTTGACTGAAACAACAGTATCACATCCTTTACAAACTCTCATAATCGGCGGTGCAGACAAGCATTTAGACACTCAGCGGCTGGTGGAATATATTAATAAATTGTTTGAGCAGCAGTCAGACTTACGGTTGATTTTATTGCCAGATACAGGATGGCAGTTGCAAGATCAGTTGCCAGCTCACAATGTGTATCGAGTCGAGAATTTACCAGCCGCGGTGGAATTGACTCGAAAAATTACTCAAGCAGGACGGGCTGTTTTATTTTCTCCAGCTTCCGCTAGTTTCAATCAGTATCGTGATTATATTGAGCGCGGAGAACACTTTCGAAAACTAGTAGAGAGTATTCACGAGTCCACTGATCGGCGAATACCGAATTTCCTTTAGGAGTTTTTCACCTTTTTGCTTGCGTATTGGGCGCTGGGAGACTAAGATGAAATTAATGGATCGAAATTTGTTTCGAAAGTTTTTAGGCGAAGTAATTCGGGCTCAAAGACATATTAAGGGTTGGACTTTACATCAGCTTTCGGAAATGAGTGTAGTTTCGACGACTTATCTTTCGGAAATTGAGCGCGGAGAAAAAGACGCATCTTCGGAAATTATGAATTGCGTGGCGCGTGGTTTAGATTTGACTTTGGTTGAACTACTTCAAAAAACTATTGAGCGAATCAATTTGGTTTACGAAGTTGACCAGCTGGAATTGTTTGCCAACACGGCTTCGTTCGGTTCGAAAACTACGCGTAAAGGCACAAAAATTTCAACACTTCATTAATCAAACTGATTTCTTCATGATTGAGTATGTAGAGTGGGCATCAGTTTTCGTTCGATTATTAGTTACGAATTACAATGTGTTGTACTCTGGTTTACTTAAAGCAATTCCGCACATCTTCGGTTTTCGCTCGTTTAGAACGTGTCGCTAGACTCGATTTAACCAACGCAAGTCTGTAAGTTAATCTGAAGTCATGAATACAGTAAATTTAACCCGAGCCGATGGCCGGGCGACAAATCAATTGCGAGAACTTAAATTCACTTTAGACTGGGTCGAGAATCCCACCGGAAGTTGTTTAGTAGAATTTGGCAAGACTCGCGTTTTATGCACAGTTTCAATTTTGAACCGAATCCCACGATGGTTGAAAGGGGCTGGTCAAGGGTGGTTAACCGCGGAATATCAAATGATCCCTGGGTCCAGCTCTGAAAGGATTGAGCGCGAAGCGGTCAGAGGTAAAATATCAGGACGAACTCATGAGATTTCGCGCTTAATTGGACGTTCGCTTCGAGCTATCATCGATTTAAAGACTATGTCTGAAGTGACTATAGCGATTGATTGCGAAGTTTTACAAGCTGATGGCGGAACTCGCACTGCTTCGATTAGCGGAAGTTATTGCGCTTTGATGGTGGCTATAGAAAAAGCTAAATTGCTCAATTTAATTCCAGAATCGGTGGAACTTTTAGATAGTATTAGTGCAGTTTCAGTCGGAATCGTTGACGGTGTGCCAATGTTGGATTTGAATTATGCCGAAGATAGCCGTGCCGAAACTGATATGAATATAGTTCAATTAGGCAATGGCAATTTTGTGGAACTGCAAGGAACTGCCGAAGCCGGCTCATTTGATAATGCCGAGTTGGTCGAGTTAATCAAATTAGGAACTTTAGGATGTTCTGAAATACAAACCGCTCAGAAATCCGCTTTAGCAGGTGGAAAATAAACTATGGGAATGACTAAAGTCATTAAATTAGTTTTGGCCACTCATAATCAGCATAAAACTAACGAATTGAAGATGATCATTGATTCAGTTTTAGGTATGCGAGCCAGCGATTATATTGTTAGCGCTGAAGAGATGAGATTGCCTGATGTTGAAGAAACTGAAACTAGTTTACAAGCTAACGCTGAGTTGAAAGCAACTTCAGTTTATAAACAAACCGGTTTGCCCAGTTTAGCTGACGACAGTGGACTGATCATCGATCTAATGGGGCAAGCGCCTGGTATTTTTAGCGCGCGTTGGTCTGGAACCCATGGCGACGATCAAGCCAACCGACGCTTAGTCCTGAATCAATTGGCCGATATCCCATTGGATAAAAGAACTGCTCATTTTGAAACAGCTTGCGTTTTAGCGCTTCCTGACGCTAATGTCTCTTCGAAAAGTACTGCGAAAAGCCATCAGCCAGATTCGATAATTCGCCCAAAGTCAACCTCAACTTCGTTGTCATTGCGATTAGTCACCAGCATTGGTATTAATGCTGGAAAGATTATCGATCAGGAAATTGGAGAAAACGGTTTTGGCTACGATGCGATATTTGTCTCGGATGAATTCCCGGATCGGACTCAAGCTCAATTGGCGGTTTTTGAGAAAAATTCCATTTCGCACCGAGCTCGCGCAGTCGCTGGTTTATTCAAAGAGTTGTTGACCGTATTTGGCTAAGTGGGTCGAAATGGCTAAACTGAAAAAGCGCGGGGGTATAGCTCAGCTGGTTAGAGTGCATTCCTGATAAGAATGAGGTCGGAGGTTCAAGTCCCCCTACCCCCACAGCGGGCAGTGTTGTCCGCTTGCGGGAGACTTCGTGTCATGCCCGCGTATGAGCCCTCCTTCGGGAGGGCATGGCGGGTTACCCGAGCGGCCAAAGGGGGCTGACTGTAAATCAGCTGGTTTCACCTTCGGGGGTTCAAATCCCTCACCCGCCACTAGTACTATTTGACTACATTTCGGTTGAGCAATATAGATTTTTTAAGAACAAACGTCTTTCGAGTGTTACCTCGGGTGATTGTCGTAAGTAGTCTCAGTCCTTGGATAAGTCTAAGCTAAGAATGGTGCAGCTACTGCTGGAATTAATCAAACTCTTTTTCAATACTGCGGTGGATAAGGAATACATTTTAGCTCATCCAGCAAAAAGACTTAAAGACATCTGGTTCAAAGAATGAATTAAATCAGTTAACGACTTGTACAATAATAGACGGAGCTGTAAAATTATAGTATGACCGACAAGGACAAATTGGTTTTCTCGATGCGAGGCATACTAGACGATGAACCACTTGGGTTGGATAATCTAACGTTTGGTACTCTTTTAGATTTTATGAATGATGTTAAGAATTTTATAAAAGGAGATTCTGACTTAGAAACGAACCAGATTAGAATAGCTTTGGAATCTGGTTCTGCCAGTGTTGTAATTCTAGATCCCCTTCAAGCAGAAGCAGCAATAAAAGATTTGTGGAAAATTAGTCGTGAACAAAATTTAGATACAATTGATCTGGTTCGACAAAAGACGTTCAGTAAATGGCAGTCCAGCGCGCATAAAAACTCCAACGTTTCTTTTACGATGTTTTATCCGTTTCAAGGGGAATACTCCAAGTTGGACATTACGTCTGAAACCGATTACAAGATAAGGCATCCTCAACTATGGGCAAAAACTGAAAGCTATGTGATTGGAACAATTTACGACATGGGAGGTAAAAGTGACCCAAATATCCATTTACTCAAAGCTAATGGAGATACCCTCAAAGTCAGTGTTTCGGTGGGTGCATTGAAAGATTTGAAAGAAAATTATTTATATACCGAGCGGGTACTTCACGTTTCAGCTGAGGAGAATATTCGAACTTCGGAATTGCGCAACGCCAAACTTATCGAGTTCTACCCGTATAGTCCGCATTACGACGATGAGGATATGCGTAAAATCGGAGAAAAAGTGTCTGAGGCATGGAAAGATGTCCCTGATGTAGGTCTGTGGGTGGAACAAATTAGAGGTAACTATGCCGAGGTCAACTAAGCATTTTTCAGTTTTATTCGATACAAGCTTTTTAATCACTGCGTATGATAAGTCCCGAAATAGTTTTATGGTCGCTAATAATTATCTGAAATATTTTATTACTAATAAGTCCTTGATGTATGTCTCAAGTATCGCTATTGCCGAATATGAGAGGAAAGGAACAGTAGAAGAGGTTTTGGCACCTTATTCGTATATTCCGCTTGATTTTACTGCTAGGGATGCGATAATTTGTGCCGAATTTGCGAACATATCAGAAGCCAAGGATCGATCCGCCCAAAGAGATGCGGTGAAAGACGATGTGAAGCAACCGGCGCAAGCTTGTCATCATGATATTAATTTTGTTATAACCGATGACAAAAGTTCTTTTGCAAAATACTGTATATCGTTGCGAGATTTAGGAAAACTCGAAACTCGCGTTATTACACTTGATTACTATGATGAGAGTTATTTCAGGGGTGGGCAGCGCACCTTGCCTATTTAGTTAAGCCCCTGAACTTCACTAAATATGGTTGTGATATTCCCAATGTCAGCCTTCACTTGACAATCCCCATTGCATTTAAGTTTTTCGCAACGACTACGATTTTAACATTGTCCTGAAAGTATTCAATGAAGTAATGCTGGAACCATATGATTACCTTAAAATTCGCTAGCTTTATAAAATATAAATAGCGGAAGGAAAACCATGGAGTCTGTGATCGATTTTATCACGCCGTTTATTATGCCGGTCGTAATTATCATATTAGTCATCATTATATTAAGCGGAATTTTGGTGGTTAAGCAGCAAACTGCGGTAATAATTGAGAGATTAGGGAAATATAATCGGACAGTTTGGCCCGGGATTAAATATACTATACCAATTATCGAGCGTCAAGTAGTCAAAATGAACCTGCGCGTCAATCAAATCAACATTGATATCGAAACCAAGACCAAAGACAATGTGTTCGTAATTGTACAAGCTTCAACCCAATATCGAGTTGATCCTAAACAAGTTTCCACAGCGTTTTACGAATTGTCCAAACCCGTCAACCAAATCCAAAAATACATGGAGGATGCGATCCGCTCAGCTGTACCCTCAATGACTCTAGATGATGCTTTTGAAAAGAAAGACGAGATTGCCCAAGAAGTTCAGTCCACCGTAGGCGAGGGAATGAGTCAATTTGGGTTCATTATCATCAAAACTTTGGTCACTTCCATCGATCCAGCCATAGATGTCAAAGAAGCTATGAACTCTATCAATGCAGCTCAAAGACAACGCATCGCAGCTCAAGAATTGGCTGATGCCGATAAAATCCGCATTGTTACCAAAGCCAAAGCGGAAGCTGAAGAGGCCGAGTTGCGCGGCCAAGGTATAGCCGATCAACGCCGAGCCATAGTCAATGGTTTGAAAGACTCGTTCGACGAATTGCGCGAGAGTGGATTGGACGAAACCCAGATTATGAGTATTCTTATGACCAACCAATATCTAGATTCTTTAAACAAATTCGCCGATGCTGGAAATTCCACCATATTCTTACCCTCTTCGCCAGACGGGATAGAACAAGTTCGTGCTCAAATTTTAGAGGCGATAGCCGCTGGTAAAAAAATTGGCCAACCTCGTGCTGGATCTTCTAAAACCAGCCAGAACCATTCCAATTGATTTTTTTAATTGAAGCTACCCATTATTATTGGTTGTCATAATATATGATCAGGAACGTGTTCAGTTCCAGTCTCAATCTCAAGCTGGCTAATTGCTTGTTCCTTCGCGTTCATACTTGCGTTTTGCACTGGTAATTTGTGCAATTTTGTTCCAGTTTGGCGTCGTTGTCGCATTAACCGGCGCAAAGGGTAGAGCTGTATTGCAAGAAAATTTTCTTCGGAATTAGAATAAGCTTGGGGTGTTTGACTAAAAATCGTTGTTTATAATTTCTAAATCAGCTAATCTGAACTTAGGCCCATTAGCTCAGTTGGTTAGAGCGCTTGCCTGTCACGCAAGAGGTCGACGGTTCAAGTCCGTTATGGGTCGCTTGGTTTAGAACTCGCATTTTATGGCTCTGTAGCTCAGCTGGTAGAGCGCTCCCCTGAAAAGGGAGAGGTCAGCGGATCATCCCCGCTCGGAGCCACTCATAATTTCTAATTATAATTATTAGCGCGAGGATGAATTCTGGTCATTTAATCTAAGTCCAAAAATCACTCACGCTGAAGCCCAAATTATGTAAAGCATCGTTTAGATCAACTAATGACAATCCGATGATTGCAAAATAATCGCCGCGAATGGATTGAATGAAAGGACCGCCGTAGCCCTCGATCGCAAAATTGCCAGCCGCTATCATTGGTTCTCCAGTATTGAGATAACGCTCGATTTCTACATCTGAATAGCTTGCTAGTTTGATTTGAGCAGTGGATAATTTTGTAATAATTTGATTGTTGTGAAATAATGTCAACCCAGTCCAAATAGTTCCAGTACGGTTTCTCATTTGTCCTAATCTGGCTCGGGCTTGATCGACATCAATTGGTTTACCCCAGAGTTCGTTATTAATCTCAAATAAAGTATCACCTCCGATTACGAAAGCTTGGCTGAGTTGAGCTTGAGATAGCGTTTTGGTGCCTGCTTGAGTTTTCAATAATGATAATCGTTGGACTTTTTCGCTGACGCTAAGATGAGAGTCGTTCATGATTCTAGTTTCGTCAACATCAGTTGGGATAATTTCGAAGTTGATGTGAGCCCTAGTTAGTACTTCAGCTCTGCCTTTAGAATTAGAAGCTAGGTAAATTTTCACGCTTCTAGTTTATCGGGAGTTTATCTGAGATTTTGAGTCTGATGTGATAATTAGGATAAGAAAGCGAAATGGATACATATTCTTTAGGCGTTGGCTAATAATTGTTACAAATTTTCGGTCGTTTTTCCGATCCGCTGCTCTAAAAAGGAGTATTTTTGAGTGCGAATTGTTGAATTGTGAAATTTTCTTTGTAAAAAATTTTGTTAACTGGAAGAGTTTGTGCCAATATGAATAAGTTGGATGTTCAAAGCATCCAGTTCGGTGTTTGATCGAAAGATATCTCCCGAAGCATTTCGTTTGACGTTTTACGCTTATCACCGACATAAAGAAAGTGAGTTATGGCAACCAATACCATTAGAATTCGGCTCAAGAGTTATGATCATGAGTTGATTGATGCGAGTGCACAAAAAATTGTGGACTCCGCCAAGCGCAATGGCGCCGGCGTAATCGGGCCAGTCCCCATGCCGACGAGCAAGAATGTTTATTGCGTGATTCGGAGCCCTCATAAATATAAAGATTCTCGTGAACAGTTTGAGTTGCGTACCCATAAACGTCTATTAGATATTGTCAATCCTACTCCAGCAGCAGTCGAAGCACTGATGCGTTTGGATTTGTCAGCAGATGTCAATATTGAGATTAAATTATAAGAAGTGAGTATTTGAATGAGTGAGCCAAAAATTAATACCGCCCGTAAATCGATTATGGGTGAAAAGTTAGGTATGACCCAAATTTGGAATGAAGCTGGATTTTTCGTGCCTGTTTCGGTGGTAAAAGTGGGGACTAATGTAGTTATTAGGGTCCTAACTCGTGAAACTGATGGTTATGACGCCGTGCAAATTGCTTATGGCGAAGTTGACCCAGTAAAGATTTCTCAAGCAGTGCGTGGACATTTTAATAAAGCCGGAGTTACTCCTAGACGTTTTATTTCGGAATTTCGAACTGACGATGCTCGAAAATTTAAAGTCGGACAAGAGTTAGGCGTGGATACCTTCGCTCTAGGCCAACTTCTAGATGTTTCGGGAACGACTAAGGGCAAGGGGTTTGCTGGGACTATGAAACGACACGGATTTCACGGAGTTAGCGCTAGCCACGGAGCTCATTTGAATCATCGTAAGCCAGGCTCAGTCGGGGCCGCAGCTACGCCTTCGCGTATTTTCAAAGGTTTGCGGATGAGCGGGAGAATGGGTGGAGTTAAGAAAACTACACAAAATCTCGTCTTAGCGGGAATTGACGAAAAACTAGGTTATTTATTAATTAAAGGTGCTATACCAGGTTCAAAAGGCGGGATTGTGATGGTTTCGACCGCTGTGAAAGCGACGGATTCCTAAATCATGTCTACTACAGTTCCAATTTTTGACGCTAAAGGAGTAGCGGTTGGCGAAGCTACTTTGCCTTCGGTCTTATTTGGTTACAGCCCCGAGATTGTTCATCAAAAAAAAGGATTACTTCATGAAGTCGTTCGAGGAATTCGAGCCAGCCTGCGTCAAGGGACTCATTCAACAAAGACCAGAGGGGAAGTTTCCGGAGGTGGAAGGAAACCTTTCCGTCAAAAAGGCACTGGGAACGCTCGACAAGGCTCTAGCCGAGAACCGCAACATCGCGGAGGAGGGGTTGTATTTGGCCCTAAACCGCGGAGTCATGATATTAAAGTGAACTCAAAAAAATACGCTCAAGCAATTAATTTGGCCTTTTCAGACCGTGCGAACAATTCAAATATATTGATTCTCGATAATTGGGGATCCAGCGAAACTCCTTCAACTAAATTGGCTCAAAGGATTCTCAAGCGCAATCAAGTTGATCGGTCGCATCGAAATCTTTTAATAGTGGCTCAAAATGATCAAAGGGCTCGTTTGTCTTTAAGAAACTTATCAAACACAAAAGTGGTTTTCCCTCTTCAAGCAAATGCTTACGATGTCTTGAGTTCTCAAAAAATTATTTTCGATGTGAAATCGTTTATTGAATTAACTGGTGATGAAAAATTAGTCAAACTATCTGAGTCTCCGAACCAGACTAGCAAACCTAAATCAACTACTGATAGTAAATCTACTATTGGTTCCAGCAAGTCTAAATCAACTACTGATACTAAATCTACTGTTGGTTCCAGCAAACCTAAATCTACTCGCAGCAGTAAAATTTCAGCCAGTCCCAGCACAGATAAATCAGCGACCCGCGAGAAGGCAGCTAACAGTTCCAGCAAAACTACTCAAACTAAATCGATTGCCGAACCTAAAACTACTGCAAATTCCAGTGAAAATGCTACAAAAGTTAAACCAGCAGCAACCAACGCTAAGACCAAAACGTCCGCTCGTACGCCCAAAGCTAAAGCAACTGCGACTGATGCTGCGCCGGCTAAACGCGCTAGCTCCAAGAAAGTAGAAACTAATGACCAGTAAGTTCGATACTTCTTCTTTACACGATGTTTTACTTCGTCCAGTCGTGAGTGAAAAAAGTTATAATAGAATAGATCAGGGAAAATACACGTTCGTCGTCGATCCTAAGACCACTAAGTCTCAAGTTAAAAAAGCTGTTGAAAAAGTCTTCGGGGTCAAAGTAACCAAAGTTAATACTTTGAATCGTATTGGTAAAACTTATCGGACTCGTTTTGGAACTGGTAAACGTAAAAACATTAAACACGCTATCGTTACTTTGGCGCCTGGTCAAATGATTGACGTTTTTGGGTCGCAAGGTTAGGAATTCACTATGGCTCTAAGACAATATAAACCACGAACTCCTGGACAAAGAGGAGCCAGCGTTTCGGATTTTTCTAATTTAGCTGGGAAAGAGTCCGAAAAATCTTTGAAAACCCCTCTGACTAAAACCGGCGGACGTAACGCTTCAGGAAAAATCACCACTAGACATCGCGGCGGGGGAGCAAAACGACAATATAGGGTTATAGATTTCAAGCGATTTGATAAAGATGGTATTGTTGCCAAAGTGGCTCGTTTAGAATATGACCCTAATCGGTCGGCGCGGATTGCTTTATTGTTTTACGCTGACGGATCTAAACGTTATATTATCGCTCCAGACAACTTGGAAGAAGGCGCTCAGGTTGAGAGTGGATCTAGAGCTGACATTAAAGTAGGTAATAATTTGCCTCTGCGCAATATTCCCACCGGCTCATATGTGCACGCTATCGAATTAAAGCCCTTAGGCGGAGCTAAGATTGCGCGTTCGGCCGGAACCAGCGTTCAATTAGTAGCTAAAGACGGTCCGTACGCTCAACTTCGTATGCCATCGGGAGAAGTTCGTAATGTAGATATTCGTTGCCGTGCTACTATCGGTTCTGTCGGAAACGCTGATCATCAAAATCTGAATTACGGGAAGGCTGGACGTAAACGTTATTTAGGCGTTCGCCCCAGTGTCCGTGGCGTAGCGATGAATCCTGTTGATCATCCTCATGGCGGCGGCGAGGGTAAAGCGTCTGGGGGGCGTCATCCAGTTTCGCCTTGGGGTAAACCAGAGAAACGGACTCGTAATCCTAAAAAAACTAGCAGTAAATATATTGTGCGTAGGCGCAAGTCAGGAAAGAAATAATGGCTCGTTCGATTAAAAAAGGTCCTTTCGTTGATGAACATTTGCAAAAAAAGGTTGATGCTATGAATCGTGAGAACAAGAAATCTGTGATTAAAACTTGGTCACGACGTTCTATGGTCACCCCAGATTTCATCGGTCATACTATCGCGGTTCATGATGGACGCAAACATAATCCAGTTTATATAACTGATGCGATGGTGGGGCATAAATTGGGCGAATTCGCTCCCACTCGGACTTTTCGTGGCCATGCAAAATCCGATAAAAAGGCTTCTAAGGATCGAGGTTAATTATGGCGCATTGGTTAGACGACGATCGGGAAGTAATGGTAAAAATGCCTTATAATACGGCGACCCCGATGAAAGCCCGGAGAGTAATTAACCAATTACGAGGTAAAACTTTAGCTGAGGCATTGGAAATTTTACGCTTTATGCCTCAATCGGTCGCAGTGGATCTTTATAAATTGGCTCAAAACGCTTTGAATGCTGCTCGTCAAAAGGCTGCGAACGACTCAAGAACTTTAAACGAAAATCGTATAACTATTACGGAAATTTACGCTGATCAAGGTCCGCGTTTGAGAAGATTCCGTCCAACCGCTCGAGGTAGGGCTCATCGTATCGATAAGACTGCTTCGCATTTGGTTATTATCATCGACTTAGGAGACGAATAATGGGACAAAAAGTTAACCCTATAGGGTATCGCATTGGTATTACACTCAACCACCGTTCAAGATGGTTTTCTTCCAGCCACGAAAAAGGGAAAACCTATGCTGATTATGTGGCTGAAGATGTCAAAATCCGTAAATACTTGGATCAAAACTTGGTCAGAGCAGGCGTTTCTCAAATTGAAATCGAGCGCACAATTGATCGCGTTCGAGTTGATGTTTACACTTCACGTCCAGGAGTAGTGATCGGGCGTCACGGCGCAGAGTCTGATAAATTGAAAAATGCTTTAGAGAAATTGACCGGTAAACAGGTTCAACTGAATATTTTAGAAGTTCGTAACCCAGAAATTGATGCTACGCTTTTAGCTCAAGGTATTTCCGAACAGCTTTCTTCAAGAGTCAGTTTCAGGAAAGCCATGCGTTCGGCTGCGCAAGCTGCTCAAAGGGGTGGTGCTTTAGGAGTGAAAGTTATGTGTTCTGGTCGTTTGGGCGGCGCCGAAATGTCTCGCTCAGAACAACACCATGAAGGACGCGTGCCTTTACACACTTTACGAGCCAACATAGATTTTGGTTTAGCGCATGCCCATACAACATTTGGTCGAATTGGTGTAAAAGTATGGGTTTATCGTGGCGATATGACCCAAAACCAATTCACAGCCCAACAATTGCAATTAAAGTCCAAAGACCGTCAACGACGCGAGGCAGAACAAATTTTAGGAGGCCGGGCATAATGTTATTCCCCAAGAAAATTCGTCACCGTAAACAGCATCATCCTAGCAGGAGTGGAAAATCGCGTTCGCAAACCGAAATTGGTTTTGGAGAATTCGGCATTCAGGCTTTGGAACATCATTATGTAACTGATCGCCAAATTGAAGCGGCTCGTATCGCGATGACCCGTTATATTAAACGCGGCGGAAAAGTTTGGATTAATATTTTTCCAGACCGTCCTATTACTAAACATCCAGCTGAAAGCAGGATGGGCAAAGGCAAAGGTTCTCAAGAGTGGTGGGTTGCTAATGTAAAACCTGGTCGAGTTATTTTTGAGTTAGCTGGCGTAGCTCCGGAGACTGCCAAAGAAGCAATGCGTCGCGCAATCCATAAATTACCTATGAAATGTCGTGTGATTGAAAGAGAGGAAGCGTAATGCCAGTAGGTAGTTCAGAATTGATGCCAGAAAATTTAGACGCTTTGGATAATGAGAATTTGCTAAGTGAGTTGCGTAAAGCTAAGGCTGAAATGTTTAATCTGCGTTTTCAAAAAGCTACGGGACAACTTGAAACTCATGGACGAATTACGGCCGTGCGCCGAGATATTGCTCGAATTGAGACTTGGCTGCGTGAACGGGAATTGGGTATTCGCACTGAACCAATTGCTCCTTTAGTTGAAAACTCTAAAGGTTCCAAGTCGATTAAGTCAAAGGACAAGGTGACCTCTGAATCTGAAATTAGTAATGCAGAGTCGAGCAGTTCTGAAAGTCCTGTAAAGGGCATATTATCTAGATTCCGTAAAGACAAGTCGGTTGAAGCTGAACCTGGGGCAGCCCAGACTACTCGAACTTCACGTAAGAATTTAGCTAGTAAAACCGATTTCGATAATATCAAGTCTCAAAAAAAGGTAGTGGCGGCTCCTAAATTTTCCCGTCAGAAAAAAGGATAAAATATGGTGGAAGATATTGAAAAGAATTCACAGAAATCGAAACCTGATACCAGCAATGAGCAGTTGACTGACGTTGGTTCAAATCAAAGTGGTCCAACTGCTTCAGAATCAGACGCAGATCCTCTCACCGATCAAAACCCGCTTGATTCCTCAAGCGCTGCGGCCGAAAAAGCGACTAATTTAGATGATGCCGCTATTGATAGCGGTTTCAAGCGTAACTATCGCAAAGTTCGACGAGGGCTGGTTGTGAGCGATAAAATGAATCGGACTATAGTTGTAGAAGTAATCGATCGAGTGCGGCATCCTTTATACGGGAAAATTGTTCGTAGATCTAAAAAATTCCACGCTGACGATCAAGGTAACCAAGCTAAAGTAGGGGATTTGGTCACAATTATGGAGACTCGTCCCATTTCCAAAACCAAACATTTCCGTTTACTGGAAATTATTGAGAAAGCGAAATAATTATGATACAAGCGCAAACTAGATTGAAAGTCGCCGATAATACCGGCGCGAGAGTCTTGGGCACAATTAAGGTTTTAGGTGGTTCCATGCGACGTTATGCTAGCGTCGGAGACGTGGTTGTCGCCTCGATTAAAGAGGCTATCCCTAACTCCAATGCTTCTAAAGGTGAGGTTGTCAAAGCTGTGATCGTTAGGACTAAAAAGGCCGTTCGTCGCAAGGATGGATCCTATATCCGCTTTGACGATAATGCTGCAGTGATTTTAGGCTCTGGTCAAGAACCTCGTGGTACGCGTATTTTCGGTCCTGTAGCTCGAGAGTTGCGCGATAAACGCTTTATGAGGATCGTTTCTTTAGCTCCGGAGGTGTTATGAAAATACATAAAAACGATATTGTCATGGTTATTTCCGGGAAGGATAAAGGCAAGCAAGGTCGAGTTTTAGAGGTACTGAAAAAACGTGAGGCTTTGGTTGTTGAAGGGATTCAAAGAGTTACTCGTCATACTAAAGAAACCCAAACTCAGCGCGGAACCAAAAAAGGCGGAGTAGAAACCTTCGATTCGCCAATTCACGTTTCTAACGTTATGGCAGTGGATTCGAATGGGACCCCAACCCGTATAGGTAAGCGAGTGGAACAAGTAAATCGTAACGGGAAATTGAAGACTCAAAGGATTCGAATAGCCAAAATAACCGGCAACGATTTAGAAGATCGGGAGAATGAGTAATGGTTGAACGTCATATTTACCCCCGGTTAGAAAAAATTTATCACGATAAAATTATGGATGAGCTGAAAGACCAGTTTGGTTATAAGAACGTCATGGAGATTCCCACTTTGAAAAAAATTGTCGTTAGTATGGGGATTGGAGATGCCGCTCGCGATTCTAAGATTATCCAAACTGCTGTCGCCGATTTAGCTTTGATTACAGCTCAACACCCGCGTACTAACAAAGCTAAAAAATCCATCGCTCAATTTAAATTACGTCAAGGACAAATAATTGGTGTTAGTTCGACTATTCGCGGAGCTAGAATGTGGGAATTTTACGATCGGGTAACCGCGTTAGCTATTCCCAAAATGAGAGATTTTCGAGGATTTTCACCTAAGCAGTTCGATGGACACGGCAATTATACTTTTGGGATGCAAGAACAATTAGTCTTTCCCGAAATTGATCCAGATAACATCGACCAAGTCCGCGGCATGGACATCACTATTGTAACCAGCGCTAAAACCGATGATGAAGCGCGGGAATTATTAAAGAAACTGGGTTTTCCCTTTAAGGAGAAATAATGGCGAAATTAGCATTAGTAAACAAACAAAAGAAAACCCCTAAATTTAAAGTTAGGGCGTATACCCGTTGTTCAAGGTGTGGGCGGCCTAAATCAGTCTATAAAAAATTCGGACTTTGCCGAATTTGCTTGCGCGAATTGGCTAGTCAAGGAATGCTTCCGGGTGTAGTTAAAAGTAGTTGGTAAGGAGGAAAATATGACTATGAGCGATCCTATTGCGGACATGATGGTTCGGATTAAGAATGCCAATGCTGCTAAGCATAAGAGCGTAGATATGCCTGCGTCCAAGTTCAAAACCTTGATTGCCCGTATTCTAAAAGAAGAGGGCTATATTGACGACTTTAAGGTCTCTGATTTGAAAGTTGGTCAAAAGTTGGAAATTTCGTTGAAATTTGATGCTAGTGGCGCGCCGGCTATTCATGGTATAAAGAAGATTTCTAAGCCTGGGTTGAGGAAATATGCAGCTACTTCGGAATTACCCAAGGTTATGGGCGGTTTAGGAACGGCAATTATTTCGACTTCCAGCGGCGTTATGACCGAAAGACGCGCGCGTATTAAAGGAGTAGGCGGTGAGATTATCGCCTATGTATGGTAATTATTATGGCATCACGTATTGGTAAACTTCCGCTCAGTATCCCTCCGAGTGTAGAAGTAAAGGTAAAAGGTTCTAAGGTTATTATGACCAGCGACAAGGGTGAGCTTTCGTGCGATGTGCCTAGTCGCATTTCGGTAAAAAAGGACGGAGCGATCTTGACTATCTTGCCTAAAGATGAATCCACTGAAGCTCAGTCTATGCATGGCTTAGTTCGAACCATGTTATCCAATCAATTGATAGGTTTGACTGAAGGTTTTAAAAAGCAGTTGGAAATTGTAGGGACTGGTTACAATGCTCAAATGTCAGGCGATACTTTGAATTTGCGTTTAGGTTTTTCGCATCCTGTTAGTGTGACTCAACCTAAGGGAGTGAGTTTAAGTGTGTCTGAAAATGTAATTAGCGTAGAAGGAATTGACAAACAACAAGTTGGAGAGGTGGCGGCCAATATTCGAAAGTTTCGACCGCCTGAACCTTATAAAGGCAAGGGTATTAAATACTTAGGAGAAGTGATTAGGCGTAAAGCTGGAAAGGCTGGAAAAGCATGAAATATCATGAAGGTAGGACTCGTCGACATTTGCGTTTACGTAAAAAAATATCGGGAACTGCAGAGCGACCGAGGTTAGTGGTTTCGCGCTCTAATGCGCATGTTTTCGCTCAAATAGTTGATGACCAAAAGGGTGATACTTTAGTTTCTGCGTCTTCTTATAAGGCTAGCGGGACGAAGATTGACCAGGCTAAAAATGTTGGAGAATCACTGGCTAAAGCGGCTAAAACCAAAAAAATTCAGCGAGTGGTTTTTGATCGTGGCGGTAATAAATATCATGGGCGTATTAAAGCGTTGGCTGATGGCGCTCGTTCAGCAGGTTTGGAGTTCTAGTGGCGGTAAATAACGATCGAAATAGTTCGCGCGAAAATCCTCGAGAGAATCGGCGTTCAAATAATAATGATCATCGACGCTCGAATAATAACGACGGTTCTCGCAATGGACCTGAAAATTCTTTCGTCGAACGATTGATATCAGTCAATCGTGTAGCAAAAGTACTCAAAGGCGGGCGCAGGTTCGCTTTTAGTGCTTTAGTTTGCGTTGGGGACCAAAACGGTACAGTCGGTGTCGGATCAGGGAAGGCTAGAGAGGTGGCTCAAGCTATTACTAAAGCGACCGCTAATGCTCATAAGAATTTATTTAAGGTTCCCAGGATCGGCAAAACTATCCCTCATCCAGTCCAAGCGCGTAAAAATGCTGGTGAAATTTTATTAAAACCAGCCAGCCCAGGAACTGGGGTAATCGCCGGAGGCCCAGCTAGGGCAGTTTTAGAATGCGCTGGCATCCACGATATTTTGTCTAAGTCTTTGGGTTCTCAGAACGCTTTAAATATCGTTCAAGCGACTTTAAAAGCTTTGCGTTCTTTAGAGCAAATTGATTCGGTCGCGGCTCGTCGTCAAAAACCTCTAAACGAAGTTGCTCCGAACTATTTGGTTAAGCAATACCAAGCTGATTTAAAGAAAGCTGAACCGGTCGAAGTAACTCCAGCTGAAGAAGAATCTACTGAGAAGACATTAGATAAAGATACTTCTCAAGAAGCTTCAGCGACTGTCGTCAAACAGCTGGTTGAACCAAAGAGCGAGACAAATGTTGAAGAACCTGTTGTAGTTACTGGCGCGGAAGCGGCTCGCCCAGCTAAAAGAGTTTCCGAGGCTAAAGCTGCATTAAAGTCCGAAGCTAAAACTGACTTAGCTAAAATTGAACCAACCGAAGTTCCTAATTCCGCGGAGTCCACCCCCGGGAAGCCTAAACCAGCTGCAAAAAAACCGGTTTCTACCGACAAAACTAAGGAGGTGGAATAATGTTTGATTTTTGCGAATGCACTGGCAGTTTGACGATAATGAATAATTTTCCATTTTTAATCAAGGAGACTAAGTGAAAATCACTCAAATTAAATCAGTTATTGGTGCTAAACCAAATATTAAGGAAACTGTGCGTTCGTTAGGTCTAAAGCATATCGGAGACTATGTAGAAATTCCCGATACCCAGCAAAACCGAGGTTATGTTAGAACGGTTCGGCATTTAGTTAAAGTGGAGGAAAAATAATGGGTAATTTACAAATTCATCATTTAAAACCAGCTGTTGGCTCGCATACTGCGAAAACCCGAGTTGGTCGCGGCGATGGCTCAAAAGGTAAAACTGCTGGCCGGGGTACTAAAGGAACTAAAGCTCGTCATCAAGTACGAATTGGCTTTGAAGGCGGGAATTTACCGCTTTATATGCGTTTGCCGAAATTGCGCGGCTTTAAACGACCTCAAAAAGTTGAATTTCAGCTGGTCAATTTAAGTGATTTAGTTAAACATTTTCCCGAGGGGGGAAAGATTACTAAGGACTTACTGGTCGAGAAACGTTTAGTTCGAAAGAATTTGCCGGTTAAAATTTTGGGTGTTGGTGAAGTTAAGGCGGCATACCAAGTCAATGTTGATAAGATTTCAGCTTCCGCTCGGGCTAAAATTGAACAAGCCAAAGGTAGTGTAGATGCTTAAAGCTTTTGTCCAAGCTTTTAGAACTCCAGATTTACGTAATAAACTACTTTTTACGCTTTTTATTATTTTTTTGTTTCGGTTAGGTTCCTTTATTCCTACCCCAGGAGTTAATTACACAGCAGTTAATGCGTGCGTAAATGCAACTCAAAGCGGCGATTTGCTTTCGCTAATTAATCTTTTTTCCGGAGGTGCGCTATTACAATTGTCTATTTTTGCATTGGGGATCATGCCTTATATCACTTCCAGCATCATAGTTCAAATGCTCAGGGTGGTGATTCCTCATTTTGAAACACTTTATAAAGAAGGTGCTTCAGGTCAAACCAAAATGACCCAATACACTCGTTATCTTACAGTGGGTTTGGCGATTTTACAATCTTCAACAATTTTGGCCATGGCGCGAACCGGTCAATTATTTGGCAATTCTGAAGGAGCTTGCGGTGAAGTGATTCCTGACGAAAGTATTCTAACTTTAGTCATGATGGTGATTGTGATGACAGCTGGGACTTCTATGATTATGTGGATGGGCGAATTGTTGACTGAGCATGGAGTGGGTAATGGTATGAGCATTTTGATTTTTTCTTCAATTTGCGCTCAATTTCTTCCTTCTTTGTGGTCTATCGCTCAAGGAAGTGGCGGGATATTCAGTTTCTTCGTGGTAGTCGCGGTTGTAATAATGGTAGTCGCGGTCGTCGTATTTATTGAACAAGCCCAAAGACGTGTTCCCGTTCAATACCCTAAGCGGACTATTGGTCGGCGAAGTTTTGGTGGTAATACTACTTATTTGCCATTGAAGATCAACATGTCGGGGGTGATTCCAATCATTTTTGCGTCTTCCATTCTTTCGATTCCGGGATTGATTGCCAAGTTTAACGATCCTAACGCGGGATGGGTGCAATGGATTAGCGCTAATCTTTTGAATCAAACTTCATGGATTTATATTACGGCTTACGAAATTTTGATTATTTGTTTTTGTTTCTTTTACGTTTCGATTACTTTTAATCCTGATGATACGGCTGATAATATTAAGAGCTACGGAGGGTTTATTCCTGGAATTCGAGCTGGTCAAAGAACCGCAGATTATTTACGTTACATTATACATCGAATCAATACAGTAGGTTCACTCTATCTGGCTACTATCGCTTTGGCGCCCACCTTGATGGTGATTATGTTGGGCTTGGGCAACAATTTACCGTTTGGGGGAACGACTATTTTAATTATTGTCGGCGTAGGTTTGGAAACAGTGCGTCAGATTAATACGCAATTACAACAGCATCATTTCGAAGGGTTTATGTCATAAGACTTCGTTTATGTAAGTGTGAGAGTAGGTTAATATGCGTTTGATTATTGTAGGTCCTCAAGGAGTAGGAAAAGGTACGCAAGCTAAAATTCTGGCGAATTTTAAAGGCATTCCTCACATTTCGACTGGAGATATTTTTCGTGATAACATGGACTGTCATACGGTTTTAGGCGAACAAGTTCAAGAAATTATCAATCACGGCAGTTTAGTCAATGACGAAATTGTTAATCGGATGGTGGTCGATCGTTTGAGCCAAAAAGATGTCCAAGATGGCTTTATTTTGGATGGTTATCCTAGAAACGCTGATCAAGTTGAATTTTTAGATCAGTTCTTAGATCAGCGAGGGCAGGCCATTGACTTGGTGGTCTCTTTAGTCGCTCCTAAAGAGTATTTAGTTCAGAGGATGAATAAACGGGCTCAAGAAGAAGGGCGCTCAGATGACACAGACGAAGCTATTTCGCATCGTTTAGAAGAGTTTGAACGTCAAACTAAGCCGATTATCGATCTTTATGAGAAAAGGAATTTGGTCGTTACAATTAATGCTACTGGTACCATTGACGATGTTTCTAAAACTATGCTAGCCATGCTAATGACTCGACTTAGTTAGAGTTTTATTCTATAATCATCATTTTGTCCATTCGGAGTTTTCTGTGACGTTAACGCGTTCAGGATGTAAAAATTTATTTAGCGATTACGTTTTTTAGCGGAGACTTTTATTCTTGAATACCCTGAAATAACATTTTTATTTGTGACTTTGTCTATTTGAATGAAAATCACAAATAAAAATGTTATTCTAGACCAAGTTTAAATTATGCAGGATTAAAACAGAAAGGATTATTATGAATAAAGATAAATTATACAACTATTTACATCCATGTTTTTCCAAAAATGCTTGGCAAAGATTTTGGATTCGTTTTCAACAATGGCTACTGAACCCAGTTATTTCGAAACCGAGCCACGGATTAGCGACCGCTGAATATGCAATTGTAGCGATTGCTGCGACAGCATTCGCTGGCGTTTTGATTGTGATTTTGAAATCTGATGCTGTAAGAGGCTGGTTAGAAGACATTATACATCAAGCTTTAACTGGTTTTTCGAGTTGAAGTGAATTGGTTAGAATCGGCTTCGACTTCAAATCGGGGTAGTGCGACGGCTGAATTTGCAATTGTGTTGCCGGCCTTTTTTATTGTTTTGGCTGTAGTCATGTCATTTTTAGTTGGGACTGTTCAAGCAATTAAGTGTCAAGATGCAGCTCGTGAGGCAGCGAGAGCGTTTTTAACTTTGGAAGGGCCTAACCCGGAAACTGTAGTGAGAAAGTTGCTTGGCAATAACAGTGAAGTAAAAATCACGACATTTGGCTCAACTACGCATATTTTAGTTTCTGCTCAATTGTTTAATCTGCCATTGAATTTCTTACCAAAATTTATTCAAGGCGAAGCTTGGGTTTACAATAACTAATGCGCTATTAATAACCATGAATTCATTGAAAAAGCCAACTGATCGCGGGTCTATGACAATTAGCGCCCTTGGGCTACTGGTAGCGATTTCAACCTTAGCGGTTTTCTTGGCTGGTTATTGTAATGTGATTTTGGAAGCCTCAAAATTACAATCATTAGCTGACACTTTGGCGATGTCTACTTTTATCAAGGACGACACTTGTTCCTTGGTCAAGGCGATTAGCTCTCAAGCGAACTCTGACGTTCAAATATGTCAAGTTTCTCAAGAGTCGTTATACTTGAAGTTGGCTCGCCAAACCATTTGGGGAACTATTACGCGTTCGGCTAAAGTTGGATTTCGTAATTGTTAGAGATCCCAGTTAGATTTTGAGTAAAATATATTAGTGAATCAAAGTTCTGAGTCTCGTAAATTGCGTCAAAATGTGATGACTTGGCGTCATCGGAAAAGATTGGTTTTGATGGCTCTGATCTCAGTTATTGTGTTAAGTGTATCGCTAGTATATTTGTTAATGGGGTCAGTTTTTTCTTCAGCTCAAAACTCCGGAGTAGATTCGGCGAATTCAAAACAGTCGGAATATCCTTTGCCGTGCTTAAAAGTGCCCATGGATCTAGTTCAATCAGGAGAAATTCATATTCGAGTTTTAAATGGGACGACTAAAGCCGGCTATGCCAAAGCGGTTTCCCAAGCGTTGGCTTTGCGGGATTTTTCGGTGCATGAGCCGGATAACGCTCCTGAGTTATTTCTCGACACTTACATTTATTATGGTGAAAATACTATTGGTCATGCTTATCAATTGTCTCGAAACTTCTATAAACCAATTTTGGTTCTGGATAATCGTGAAGATTATTTAATTGATGTTGTGATAGGTTCAACGTTTGAGCGTTTAGTCCCCGAGTCGGAAGCCAATTTGCGTGGTGCGAGTAAATTGATTGAAAGTCCTGTAGGCTGCGTTGAAATGACTACGATTAAACGGCCAGTTGCTTTTACTCATGACCCTCAAGAATCGACTTCTCAAAAACAAGAAGGGGTATCAATTGACGAAACCGAAACGAGCGCGGAAGAATAATCTTTAGGCTATTGTAAATAACAAATGAAATTTTTCGAATTTGAGATTGATTAGCGACCGCGATTCATGGTTGCATGTAAATTTGGGTGGGAAATTAAAAAGTTCTCCTTAGTGTAATTTAATTACGTCATTTAAAAAAGGAGAACTTATGACTAATTTACCAGATTACGAACCCGTCGAGAAGGA
>JAITFB010000010.1 GCA_031281695.1 Candidatus Servula neotermitis | reverse complement strand
CTTAGAACTTGTCCCAAACTAAACCAAGCGTTGGGTACTCCCAGGCCCAAATAAGTCAAACCTACTTCCGATAAAATGGCTCCAGTAAAACTGGCAGAAATTTGCAAAACCAATAAAGGGAATAGGTTAGGTAAGACATGGCGGATCGCCAAATAGATCGGTTTTCCGCCCATTAAACGCAAGTTTTTCATAAAGTCTGTTGAATAAATTTGTCTGACTTTGGGTATCAATATACGCGCTGAGCTAATACTAAAGCCAAATGAGCACGCCAAAATAATCACCCAAGCACTCGCTCCTAAACTAACGCTTAGGGCCATAGCCAGAACTAATATCGGGAAAGCAATCCAAATGTCCAAAAAAGGTAGCCAATCCGGAAACTTGGTAAACCCAGCTGACCAAATTAGAGCTAAGCCTATGCTTAAAAGTGCGACAGCCGAAGCAATCATTAACGAAACTCCCAAACCTTTCATAACCATTGATAATAAATCCCGTCCTATGCCGTCAGTTCCCAACCAATGTTCCCAAGTCGGAGCTTGAAACTGATCAGCAACTTCAGCTTGGTTTGGATTATAAGGCGTCCAAACGACTCCTACTAATGCTACTGACAACAAAAGAAACAACCATGAGACTGCTATGGTCAAAGAAAGCCGATGATGAGTTAGCCTCAATTTAGTCTTAGGTGGTGCTGGTGAAGGAGGTGGTGGTGACTTAGAACTATTTCCCTTATCCCTATAAATCTGCGCAAAGACTGATAAACCTTTTCCCAATCTACTCGATTCAGCCAACTCTTTACTCATTGTTAGTACCGCCTACCCTGAGTCGAGGATCTAACACAGCTCCAATGACATCAACCAACACTCCCAACAGCAAAACTACTGCAGTCAAAAACATTAGTTCAGTTTGGACTTTCACCAAATCCCGTCGAGCCAAATCGTTGACCAACATTGTACCGATTCCTGGCAAAACAAATAATTTTTCAATCACCACCACCCCTGTAAACATCTGCGCGAACGTGATGGTCAAGGTTGTAACTACTGGCATTAAAGTTGTAGGGATACCATATTTTACGAGGGCTTGGTTACGAGTATAGCCTAATGAGGCCCCAAAGCGAACAAAATCGCTGGTTTTAGCTTCTTCAACCGAAACTCTTTGAACTCGAAATAATCGGGCCGAAACCACTAAAGCCAAAGTTAAGGCCGGTAAAAATAGCTCATAAATTAATTGACCAAAATTGGTAAAATTGGCTCCATTCGCCGGAAATATCGAAAAAATACCGATTCCTTTGGCCGACAACATAATTAAAATCAACCCTAGCCATAGAGCTGGCGTATAAGACAAAGCTTGAAAAAAACTATCGCATAGGCTGAGTAAACTAGACTTATTGTATATTCCGCGTAGAGTTCCTAGCGGATAACTAATCAGTAAAGCGATTAGTAATCCCAAAATCGCTAAAGGGACTGTCACTCCAGCTTTATCCCAAAGTTCATGAGCGATCGGCACTCCTGTAACCGCAGAGTTGCCCAAATCGAAGCGTAAGAGCGCGCTTAGCCAATCCCAATATTGAGTCAACCAAGATTGATTTAGCCCTAGCTCTACTCGCAAACGTTCGACTTGTTGAGGATCCGCGTCCGTTCCGGCGATAATTTGAGCCAAATCTCCTGGCAACAAGCGCAAAAGAGCAAACAAAATCAAGCTGACTAAGAAAAGAGAACTAAATAAAATAATCAAACGCTTAAGCAAATAACCAGCCATTAACGCATTTCTTTCGACTAGAATTTATACCAGCAATGAGACAGTCTTTTACCTAGGACACGAGACAGTCTTTGAAATTGGAAATCTCGAAATCTAAAGTCAAACTTCTTTAATAATTGACCTAGTCCGCGCAACCTACCTAAACGCAAGTCTAACCAATACCTAAGTCGATGGTGTTGGTGATAGAAACTAATTAGGCACTTTGACATTGACCAAATTCAGACGGGTTTGGTTGCAGGTCATAGGAAACCCAGTCATACCTTCGCGGTAAGCTACGATAGTCCTATAGTTAAATAGCCAATCCACTGGCGAGTCGTCCGACACAATTTTTGCGGCCTCAGCCAATAGCTTAGCTTCAGCTTCAACATCATGAGCCCTTTGAGATTGTTGATATAATTCATTTACCTGAGGATTAGAGTAATTATAATAATAATCAGCGTTAGTGAAATTCACAAAATCGCGCGCGTTAGCCTGATCTACGATTGTAAGCTGATAGTTTTTATTGGTGTAAACATCGTTCAGCCAAGTCGTAAAATCCAAAGGCACAATTTCTAAAGTAATGCCGACTTCAGCCAGTTGCGACTTCAAAAGATCACCTAAAGCATCGCCGTAAATTTGATTTGCGTATTTTAGCGTCAAAGTCGGATTCTCTTGTTTAGCCACTTTCAAAAGTTCTTTAGCTTTATCAGGGTCGTATGTCCAATCCTTTGAAAGGTCTTGATACCCTGGTTCAATTTTCGGGATGGGGCCATACAAAGGTAAATCTGCTTTACCACCGCGCGCATTAATCAAAGCTTGGTGGTCAATTGCTTTACGAATAGCGACCCTAACGTTCTTACTCTTAAGAATTTCGTCAGTATTATTAAAAGCTAAAGTGAATTTATCGGTTCCGTCTGCAACTGCGTAATTGAAATCTTCGTTCGATTCAATAGTAGGCAATAAATTTTCCACTAAAGGAGCTAATATCTGAATATTATCGGCCATCAAAGCATTCAATGCGGCGTTGGAGTCACTAATATATTGGAAAACAATCGTGTCAGTCGTAGCTTCAGTTCCTTGAGCTGCTTTCCAATAACTAGGGTTTTTCACTAACGTAATGGATTCGTTTTCTTTGAACTCTTCGACCAAATACGGTCCAGTGCCTCGAGCTTCAGTCAAATGATCAAAGCTTCCGTTGATTTGATAAGCTATACCGGTTCGACCGCCTAAATACCAGAGCAAATTCACATAAGGCTCACTCAAAATTATTTGTAAATCCAGTTCGCCTTTGGCTTCAACGCTAACGATTGACCCCAATTTATTAAAATCTTTAAGTTGATTAGCTAAAACATCATTAATTGAATCTGCTATAGTTTGCGCGCTCACTGGAGTCGCGTCGCTGAAAGTGATCCCTGGCTCAAGCACGAATGTGTAAGTTAGAGTGTCGTCGCTAATGACCCACGATTTCGCCAGCGATGGAACAACCTCTTGAGCTTCGTTAATGGTGACCAGCCCTTCGTAAACATTATCGAGTAAAACTTGTTCTAAAGCGGCCCCAGAGGTGTTTCGAATATCTAAATTGGTCGGCGCTAAAGTCAAGCCAATGCTAATGTTTTCGCGAAATTTTCCGTTGCTCAGCGAGCCACCATCTCCACACCCTGTCAGCCCAACGACCAGCAAAACGCTGCTCAGCAAAATAGTTAAGCGTTTCATTTATTCAGTTTAACGGTAAATTCGCATTAATTACCAACAATCAGGGTGTCAAAATTAGCTTGCTGGAACTTCAATATGATTAATTCATGCTTCAGAATTTAGGCCATCCTATTGATACTCTCGGCCACTGAGCATTAAAAACTAGCAGGAAAAATTAGTAAATGATTTCAGGGATTATCCTCAGAGAATCAAGTTAATTTTGACCGTTTTTTAAAGTTGCTTACACAATGATTATAACCTAAACTGATTATACATCCTGCATAGCTCAGTTGGCAGAGCAAGCGGCTGTTAACCGCTGTGTCGCTGGTTCGAGTCCAGCTGCAGGAGCCAGCTTTGTAAATGATTTGTAATTTTTATCAAAAACGTCAAATTAACTTGGCTCATGCCTTCCAATTACGTAAAATTACCTAAGTAGTAAAAGGAGCAAATTGGTACTCAAACTAAACAACGAAAACAACAGTTCTGGCGAAACGATCGAGGAAATCAAAACCCAAGAAATGGTAATTAACCAATCGGTTAACCTCGATAAGGGCTTAGAAGATGTTGAAGGTTTTGTTCTACCTGCTGACCCAGAGAACGAAGGGCAGCTAGAAGGCGAGGTTGAACCTCCGCAAGATGATGAATTTATCTGCGTAAATTGCTTTCTAGTTCGCCACATTTCTCAGCTAGGTAAAACCACTAGACGTGGAAAAATCTGTATAGAGTGTTTAAAAGCTGGCGTAACTAAATAGCAATTGGCAATAAATGACTAGAGATTGATAAACATTTCGTTAATATGACATAACCGATCATGTTCAAACCCGCAAGGAAATTCCACAGCAGATAACTACTGTTGACTACTGCCAGTTAAACTAAAAAAATGGAACTACCAGTCGAATTACTCAACGGAGGGTATCAGCCGCAATACGCTCATACCGGCGATGCAGGTTTGGATTTACGCGCTAATGCAGAAATGATTTTAAAGCCCTTTGAGCGCAAACTCTGTCCTACTGGAATCAAAATTGAAATACCAGCCGGTTACGCAGGATTAGTTGTGCCGCGTAGTGGCAACGCAATTCACCGAGGTTTGACTGTTTTAAACACTCCCGGAGTAATCGACTCAGGTTATCGAGGAGAAGTACAAGTTATACTTTACAATGCGAGTTCAGACACCAAAATCACGGTCAAACCAGGCGAACGTATCGCCCAACTGTTAATCCAGCCTGTAGTTTTCGCCGACATTAAAATAGTAGAAAAATTATCTTCCAGCGAACGCAACGCCGATGGCTTCGGCAGCACAGGGAAATAACGGCTGGGATTAGGAGTTAGGAATTAGTTGTGAGAGATTGCTGTCTGTGAGGGAGCCGTTGGCAGGAGGGTTAGGAATTGTTCTAGGAATTAGGAGCTAGGAATTGGTAGTGAGGGATTTCTAAGCCTTAGAACTTACGCTAACTCTGTTCGGTCGCTAAAAACGAAAGCTCGATTACCTTCAGCCTCAGTGATTATTAACTATTAACTGTTAACTGTTAATTGAAGGCCTAGCCCCTAATTCCTTCACTCCTATATAAGGTTGGAGAGCGGCTGGGACATTAATCGAGCCGTCGGCGTTTTGGTGGTTTTCGAAAATCGAAACAATCCAGCGAGTAGTGGCTAAAGTACCATTGAGAGTTGCGCAAACTGGATTGGTGTTGGTTTCTACATCTTTATAACGGATGCTCAAACGTCGAGCTTGAAAAGTCGTACAATTGGAGGTGGAAGTTAATTCGAGATAACGGTTTTGAGTGGGTAACCAAGCCTCGCAATCAAATTTTCGGGCTGCACTGGATCCTAAATCGCCAGCCGCAATATCGATTACTCGATAAGGCAGTTCGCATTTTTGAATCATGGCTTCTTCCATAGCCAACATTTTTTTATGCACTTCAAAACTGTCATCCGGTTTACAAAAGGCGAACATTTCGACTTTATTGAATTGATGGACCCGGATGATTCCGCGAGTATCTTTTCCGTGACTGCCGGCTTCTCGGCGGTAACAAGTGCTGAATCCCGCGTAACACAAAGGACCGTTGGATAAGTCTAAAATCTCGTCTTTATGATAACCAGCAATAGCCACTTCGGAGGTGCCGATTAAATACGAATCGTCTGGATCAGCTAATTTATAAACTTCCGCAGCATGTTTGCCTAAAAACCCTGTTCCAGCCATAATTTCCGGAAGCACTAAAGTGGGAGTGTTCAAGAGAGTGAATCCGTTTTGGGTGGCTTGATCGATCGCCATATTCAATAGAGCAAACTCCAAACGCGCGCCCAGACCTTTCATAAAATAAAAACGCGAACCGCCCACCTTCGCGCCGCGCCGGACGTCGATGGTATCAGTGATTTCGGCCAAATCCAAATGGTCTTTCGGTTCAAAATCAAAGGATCGAGGTTCGCCATACGTACTGACAACTTGAAAGTCAGTTTCGCCGCCAGCTGGAGCTGCTTCAATAATATTGGGAATTTCATATGCCAAAGCGTCACGTTGAGCCTGCAGATTTTCGCTTTGCAATTTGAGCTGTCCAACCGTTTCAGCTAAAGCTTTAGTCTTTTGTAATAACTGCGATTTTTGATCAGCTGAAGCACTTGCAATTTGCTGGCCCAAAGCTTTTTGTTCCGCTCGAGTTTCTTCGAATTTAGTTTGGGCTTGATGATACTGAGTATCTAAATCCAAAACTTGATCAATAATCGCCGGATCTTCTTGCCGATCGATTTGAGATTGCTTGGCTAAGTTTGGGTAAGCTCGCACCCATTTTAGGTCTATCATATTGTCAGTTTAGCAA
>JAITFB010000039.1 GCA_031281695.1 Candidatus Servula neotermitis | reverse complement strand
CGTTCGTAAATCTCCACGTTCGCGCCATCCATCGTCCCTACTACTAACGATCCGTTCAAACAAAACTTCATGTTGGACGTTCCAGAGGCTTCTTTTCCAGCTTGAGAAATTTGTTCGCTTAAGTCCGTAGCTGGAATAATTTGCATAGCGGCCTCAACGTTGTAATTAGGATGAAAAATTAATTTAATTCGCTCATTCAATCCCGGCGTCGCATTTATTTTAGCCGCAATCGCCAAAGCCAAACGAATGATTTCTTTAGCCATATGATATCCCGGCGCAGCTTTTCCAGCCAAAACGAAAGTCCGTTTAGGAATTTGTTCTAACGTCAATTCTCCGTTTTGGAACTTTTGGTAAATCGAAACAATTTGTAACAATTTCAAATGCTGGCGCTTATATTCGTGAATTCGCTTAGTCATGGAATCCATCATGGCGGTCGGGTCCAGCTCAACTTTGCAATGCTTTTTGGCATAGCTGGCATATTGAACTTTATTTCGCGCTTTCACTTCCATAAATTTTTCCAGCAACGCTGGATCGTCGGCCTGCGCTTCCAGTTCCACCAAAGCATTCAAATCGGTCAGCCAATCAGTCCCGATCGTGTCAGTAATTAATTCCGAAAGTCCAGGGTTGGTCAAATGAATGAAGCGCCTCGGCGAAACTCCGTTAGTGACGTTGACGAACTTTTCCGGCATCACCAAATTGAACGACTTCAAAACCGTCGAGCGCAACAAGTCAGTATGCAATTGCGCAACGCCGTTGACTTTCTTAGAACCAATCGTAGCCAAATATGCCATACGCACAGCGCGATGCGGAACTTCCCGAATAATCGACAAGTTAGGAATCCAGCGCAAATCTACATCATTCCTTTGCAAAATCTCGGCAATAAAATCTCGGTTGATGGCTTGAATAATTTCCAAATGACGCGGTAAAAGTTGACCAAACATCTCCTCTGGCCACTCCTCCAAAGCCTCTGGCATCAAAGTATGACAAGTATAATTGAAACATTGAGATGTAATTTTCCAAGCTCGATTCCAATCGTAATAACATTCGTCCACTAAAATACGCATCAACTCTGGAATGCCAATTACTGGATGCGTGTCATTCAGCTGGAAAACCACCCGCTCAGGCAAATCAGACAAATCCGCATGCCGCCAATCTTTATAAGTCCTTCGCAAAATATCCTTAATGGAGGCTGCAACGAAAAAATATTGTTGCTCTAAACGTAATTCTTTTCCGCGCCTCGTGCTGTCCTCTGGATACAAAACTTTAGTAATGGTTTCGGCCGCAATTTCAGAACGAGCCGCCTCCTCATAAAGCCCGCGATTAAATGAATCCACATCAAAAGCCGAGCCGCTACGAGCCGACCAAAGCCGTAAAACATTCACGTGCGAAGTGTTATATCCAGCGACCAAATAATTGTAAGGCACAGCTTGAACTTGCCAACCAGGCTTCCATTTCCGACGCTCAACGCCATCTTTATCTTTATAAACTTTAACTCTCCCGCCAAAACCCACCATCTGAGTATTACGCAAATATTCATGCTCCCAAGGGTTGGCTTTGCGCAACCAAAAATCGGCAAACTCCTCTTGGTGTCCCTTATCTAAAACCTGTTTGAACATGCCGTATTCATAACGAATGCCATAACTAATCGATGGGATATTCATAGTCGCCATTGAATCCAAATAGCAAGCCGCTAATCGTCCCAAGCCGCCGTTTCCTAAAGCTGGTTCGATTTCCACCGACAAGACTTCATTATAGTCAATATCCAGTTCCGCTAACACTTTGCGTACTAGCTCCTCAATTCCCATCGCATGCAAATTGTTTTGCAATTGTTTCCCCAAAAGATATTCGGCCGAAAGATAACAAACCGTTTTTTGCGGGATCTCCTTAGCGTGATAAATTTCGCCATAAGTGTCATTATATTGCGCGCGCAAAAATCGGCGAACAGTCTCGCTCAATGCCTTATACTTATCTTCGATATTCGCGCGATCCGGCGTGACCCCTTGTAAATACGACAAATAGTACAAAAATTCCCGCTTAAAATCCGCGGGGTCAATTTTTTGCGAATGGGGATTTTTGCCAAACTTAGAATACAAAGAACTCAACAACATACTCAATCAAGATTAATACCATTTTGCTCAATAATAAAATAAAGCTAAAATTAAAGTAGCTTCTTCTTGCATGAGCAAGCATAAGACCAAAGGAGGTTAATGAACCGAAAATATGAAGTTATGATCATTTTCGATGCGAAAATGACCGATGAACAGGTTGAAACAGCTTTAGATAAATATCGCAAGCTAATCACCAAAGATTCTGGCGTAATCAGCGATGAATTACGTTGGGGAGTTAGAACCCTAGCTTATCCGATTGCCAAAAAAACCGAAGGAAATTATCAAATTCTTCAGTTTGAAACTACAGTCGCTTCAAGAGACGAATTGCATCGCTTACTCGGACTCGATGAGTCGGTTCTACGACACAAAATTCTCAAAACTGAATAAATACTAGTCAAAGAAAGAAGGAAATTATGGCTAATGACACTTATATAACGGTTTGCGGCAATCTGGCCAACGATCCAGAATTGCGGTACACCACCCAAAACAATACCCCTGTAGTTTCGTTCGTGGTAATGTCAACTCCGCGGACTTACAACCGCAACACTCAAGAATGGCAAGAGGGCGAACCCTTGTCGATGCGCTGTTCAGCCTGGCGCCAAATGGCCGAAAATGTCAACTCCAGTCTTAAAAAAGGTTCAAGAGTAGTCGTTTTTGGACGTCTCACCCAACATAGTTACGAAGATCAGCAAGGTAATCGTCGCTCGCGCGTTGAGATGACGGTCGAAGATGTCGGCGCCTCTTTACGTACTGCCAGCGCTCAAATCACTAAAACTAATCAAGGATTTTCCAATTACCACGATTCAAACACACCAACAGAAAGTTTCAACGATGGGTATAATGCTGCGAATTCCTCCAGCAACCCTTTCACCGAAATTGGGGATCCAACTGGAAGCACTAATTCGGTAAATAACGGATTCGATAATCAACCTAGTTTCACCGACCCATTCAGTGTTACAGCTACCCCACCAATTCCGACCAGCCCAGTGGATCCGATGGCTGATCCGTTTACTCAAACACCGCCACCGCTCACCATGGCAGCTGGAGACGTTGTCCAAAATGAAATAAACACTAATCCATTACCAGCAAACACTCCAAAGTCGATGCCAGAACCAATCGATAATCCGCCGACCCCAGCAGTCAATTCAAACTCCTTGCCAAATCCGTTTGAAACAGATCCCCCAATGACTAACCCAGGTAACCCAATTTAGAAAGGAATCCTATGCCAAGTAAATCCAAAACAAATAAACCAAAAAGTAGCCGAGATCCAAAGTTCTCAAGGCGACGCGGGCGCAACAAAGAAGAATACATTTTCGTTGCGGAGCGTAACCCTTTGAAAGAAATGGGCATTACGAAAATCGATTGGAAAGATGTTGAACTACTCAAAAAATTCATTTCTGATCGAGGGAAAATTCGCGCAAGAGCCATGAGTGGCGTTACCGTAAAAGAGCAACATAAATTAGCTCAAGCCATTAAAAACGCTCGCGAAATGGCCCTTTTGCCTTATATCGGAAGAAAGAAGTATTCGTCATGAAACTAATTTTAACCAAAGATGTTGAGGGATTGGGTGATGCTGGTCAGAGCGTAACTGTCAAAGACGGCTATGGTCGAAACTATTTATTGGTCAAACAATTGGCGGTCGTTTGGTCTAAAGCTGCTGAAGACAAAATCCAAGCGACTCAAAAACGCTTAGCTGAGAAAATTGCTCGAGCTCAAGCCAACTTATCCGAAACCATTGAACGCTTGAACGGTTTAACTTTAGAATTCCAAGAAAAACTGACATCAAAAGGCAATCTTTACGGCTCGATTAAGGCCGAAAAAATCGTCAGTGCTATTCAGGCCACCAACGGAATTGCTGTCGATCCTGGCCAATTGGAAATGGAGCCAATACGCCACCTCGGGACTCACGAAGTGCGAATCCAATTTCCAGATCATAATTTCGCTACAGTTAAAGTAAATGTTCAGCAAATAACTGAATAAAGAGGTTAGATATACATCGTGGCTGGCGAATTGCAAATACCTTATGACCTTCAAGCCGAACAAAATGCTCTCGGAGCGATGTTGCAATCACGCAACGCGATTGTTGATGTTCTAGATGTCATAAAACAATCTGATGTTTTTTACGACTCAAAAAACAAGCTAATTTTTGAACAAATCCAAACCTTGTATGCCCAAGGAATCGAAGTCGATCCAACCACTCTCAAAAACGCGTTGGATCAAAGAGGTTTATTAGAAGCTGTTGGCGGCGTAACCTATCTTTTCGATTTAGTCGATACGCCGGCCATAATAACTGCGGCTGAAGAATACGCCAAAATTGTTCGAGGACACAGTCTTCGTCGAAACATTATCCGCGCTGGCGATCAAATCAAAGCTCTCGGCTTCAAAAAAGACGGTACCTCACCCGAACTTCTTTTAGATCAAGCCGAAAGTCTGATTTTCAACGCATCCAATAAGGATGAATCCGAAGATTTCCATAAAATTGAGAGTTTAATGGCCGAAGTTGGTGAATATTTGGAGAATATTCGGCTCAATAAAGGCGTTTCTGGAATTTCATCGCCATATCACGACTTAAACAAATTTTTACACGGTTTTAAACCTGGCCAATTAATTATTATTGGAGGACGCCCTTCCATGGGAAAGTCCACAGTTCTTTTAGATTTAGTTCGCCATGCTGCATTGACTCAAAACATTCCTTCGGCATTATTTTCTTTGGAAGATGAACCGATGTTAATTTCCGTGAAGATTTTATCAGCAGAATCTTCAGTTTCCAAAGGTAACATAGATCAAGCAATTTTTTCTCCTCGTGATGCGCAAAATATCCGAGAAACTCAACAACGTTTAGCGAATAAACCGCTATTTATCGATGGGTCCAGTCATTTAACCCTTTTAGAAATTCATACTAAATGTCGACGCATCCAACAACGTTTACAACAAGAAGGCAAAAAATTAGAATTGGTCCTAATTGATTATTTACAATTGATTAAAACTTCGGACCGACACGAGTCTCGTCAACAAGAAGTCGCTTCGATTTCCCGTTCACTCAAAGCTTTGGCCAAAGAATTGCAAGTTCCCATAATTGCCGCTGCTCAATTGAACCGCGCGGCCGAAGAACATTCTAATCGCGCCCCACGTATGAGCGAACTTCGCGAATCTGGTCAAATTGAGCAGGACGCTGATGTTATTTTATTGATTCACCGCATAATTTCCAAAGAAAATTCCTACGGCGTTGATACGGACTTAATTATCGAAAAAAATCGCGCGGGGGAAAGAGGAAGAACCATTAATTTGCTGTTCGATTATCATTGTTGTCGTTTTCAAAGCGTTTTTCAATAAAATAGCCAACGCCATATGCTAAGCAGTTTTTTATCCAAGAGTTAAGCTGATAGTATGAAAATTCCCAAACCCAAAAAACCTCAAAGCGCTGCGCGTCTAGCCGAACAAATTAGATTTATAGTTACAGACGTGATTGAAAATGAACTCTGGCTGGATCGGGCGGAATTAATTACTATTACTGAGGTAAAAGTTTCTGGAGATTTGCATAATGTAGATATTTACTATGTTGTTTTCGGAGAACCAAGTCGCTTAGAATTCGTCAAAGCATATTTTTCTAAGAGCGCAGGCGTGTTCAGAACTGCTGTTGCTCAAAGAATTAATTTGCGTCGAGCTCCCAAAATCAATCTGATCCCAGATCATTTAGGCAATCAAACCGAAAACTTCGTCCAAAAATTTGAAGAACTAAAACGGCGTGATGCCGAATTGCAAAACCTCCGAGGTCCAGACAAGACAATAACGATCTCTAATTAAATTAGACAATCACCCTGCTCGATTTGTAAAAAGCATACTTGGCGCCAACAATCATGGGGTGACTGTTTGATCAATCGGCAATTCTGGTTCTGGCGGGCCGCTGGAAATGTAAAGCGTCACCTTTGATCCTTGCTCAACTTGCGTTCCAGCTACCGGATCGGTTCCAATAGCTTTATCCGAACCTACAGCATCCGACATCTGCGACTCAACGATTACAACTAAACCTAATTCAGCCAACGTGTTTTGAGCAACATTGCGATCGAGACCTTCGACAGTTGGAACGACAACCCGATCGTCGGTTTCAGCAATCCATAACGTTACGGTTGAACCTTGCGGAACCGAACCTGGTTTCGGAGTTTGTTTCACAACAGTTCCTTCCGGCAATTTTGAGTCCTGATTTTCAAAAGCTATTTGAATATTTACGCCAGCTAAACTAGAAGTTGCCTCATCGCGACTTAGACCGGTAAGATCTGGCAACTTATATTTTCCGGTCGAAAGCCAAACATTTACTTTATCGCCTTTAGATAATTTTTCGCCTGCCGGCGGTTCTGAACGAGTAACCTGACCTTCGTAAACTGACCCACTGTCCTCTTTTTTAACGGTCCCTAGGACCAAACCAGCGTCTTCTAACAATGATTTGGTTTCTACTTCAGTCTTGCCTTCTAATTGCGGTATTTCCGCCGACGATGGTCCAGTTGAAAAATATACTTTTACGACTGAGTTTTGTTTGACTTTTTGACCAGCTGCTGGATCTTGCTTAATAAACATACCGTCAGCGATTTGAGGATCAGTAGTAGTAGTTAAATCACAAATCAATTTAACGTCTTGCAACATTGAGCAAGCCTGGACCGAAGTTTGAGCGACCGATAAATTGGGAACTTCGATATCGCCTGCATCTCCACCTCCAGGTTTATTGAAAAACAGAAAGAATATTACTAATCCAGCGATTAGGAGAGCTGCGCCGATTGATCCAATAAGAATTGCAATTTTCTGATTTGAAGATAAACCAGTTTTCGTTAAAGCCGGGGTTGGTTGGACCTGTGTCGTTGCATCATTGAGTTGTAAGGGGGAACTCACGACAGGCGACATTACTTGGGTAGCCTTTACGCTTTGAGCAGGGTTTGTTTTAATCTCACGACCTTTACGGACTTTTTGTAAATCAGAAATAAAATCATCAGCACTTTGATAACGTAAATCAGGATTTTTTTGAATGGACTTCATAATCAAATTTTCGACATTTTTCGGTAAATCAGGATTGATTTTCGATGGTAACTCAGGAATTTCTTGAACATGTTGATAAGCGACCGAAACTGCATTATCTCCCTTAAAAAGGGGAACGCCGCTCACCATTTCGTAAAGGACACATCCTGCGGAGTACAAATCCGATCGAGCATCAACAGTTTCTCCTTTAGCTTGTTCAGGAGAAAAATATTGAGCAGTGCCTACGACAGCTTGAGTTTGAGTTAAATTTCCGGAAACATCTTCTAAAGCTCGTGCAATTCCGAAATCCATTACTTTAATAGAACCGCTAGAAGTAATCATGATATTAGCAGGCTTAATATCACGATGCACAATGCCTTTAGAGTGAGAATAACTTAATGCTTTAAGTACCCCTTCTAAAATTTCCAAGGAATCATCGACGCTCAGCTTTCCGTGCGAAGCCAAAATATCTTTTAAGGTTTTCCCCATAACGTATTCCATCACAATAAACGGTCGATGAACCACATTCCCTTTTTCGTCCACAAACGCTTCATCTCCACTATCGAACACCGACACGACATTAGGCTGATTAAGTGATGCCGACGCCACTGCTTCTTTTTTAAATCGCGTAATAAAAACGGGATCATGCGTTAAAGTCGAACGTAATACTTTAACAGCTACGTCTCGATTCAAACGCCGATCATGAGCAAGATAAACTTCCGCCATTCCTCCGGAGCCAATCAACTCCTTTAGTTCATAGCGATTCGCGAAAATACGATTTTTCTCCATTACTCTTATTTTATCCTTTCTCTAGGCTTCAATACACGAAATATTCCGTTTTTAGCTACCTGTTATAATTTTATATGACATAAAAATTATAAGTCCTAAAACAACTAACGTTATCACCCCTAAAACAACTAACGCCACTCTAAAAGCGTAATCTTTCGGCGGTTTAAAATTCGTTTTGGTTATCGAAATCGGCGGTTTTTTTTGAACCTGAGGTTTAGCTAAAGCTGAATGAGCTCTTCGACCTGGTTGAACAACGCGAGTCGGTTCGTCAGATACAGGTTTAACGCTTATAGAACTATGAGCTGGCGGAGTTGCGAGTTTAGAAATTGACGGCGTTATTCCTGAGTTGGGAGTGAAGGACTCCACAGAAGATGATACCGGCGAAATCTTTTGAGGTTTTTTTTCTTTAGTTGAATCAGTCGTTTTCAAATCAGGAGATATGCGAGAACCGCCTTCAGGAACCGTCGTCGGAGGATTGACGGATTTTAGGGGATCATAAACCAAAGTTGATGGACTTTTCGATGTCGATTCTGGATGGGTGTTCTCGTCAGAGACAACTGGGAGCGTAGATGAAGCTGACGCAGCATTTTGAAGAAGTTGAGTAGCTTGAACAGTTGTTTGCAAATAGTGCATCATTTCCGCTACAACAGTCGCCGAATTGGGTCGATCGGATGGGTCTTTAGCCATCATAGTTCGGACAAAAACTTCAAACTCGTCCGAGAGCGGATAAGGCATTTTAGGAACGGAATTTCTAATATGTTTCATCGCTACGTCAACATTGCTAGTACCTGTAAACGGTCGGTAGCCTTGCGAAAGTTCAAACGCGATCACGCCTAACGAGTAAATATCAGATTGAGCAATTGCGCCCAAACCTCGAGCTTGTTCCGGGGAAATGTAAAGTGCCGTTCCGACTACAATTCCCACCATAGTCAAATCAGCAGCCGTCACTGATTTAGAAATACCAAAATCCGTAATCCGAACAATACCATTTTTGTCTAAAAGCACATTAGAAGGCTTCATATCACGATGAACAATGCCGGCATCATGGGCAGCTTGTAAACCCCAGGCTATTTGCTCTAAATAATTCAATATTTTAAGCTCTCGTCCAGGAGTCCCAGGCATCATTTTTTTGGAGTCAATCAACTCAGCTAAAGTCGAACCTTCGACATAATCCGTAACCAATATTCCAATTCCGTCAATTTCGAAATAATCAATCATCTTCACAATATTTCGGTGGCGAAGCGCGGCAATATTTCTCGCCTCTAGCCTCTGTCTAGCTAATAGATTCGGGTCTGAACTATCTGAATTGGTTTGAATTTTTATAGCTACATCTTTATGTAAAAGCTCATCCTTAGCCAAATACATTGAAGCCATCCCCCCTTGACCAATCTGACGAATTAACAAATAACGATTTCGAATAGTGTTACCTGCGTGAAATTCCATAACTTACTTTCCTAACGCTGCCCGTAAAATTTTAGCCGCTTGATCTGCAGCGTTAATCTCATCATTTTCAACCAAAACGGCAACCACATACTCGGGATTATCTGCTGGAGCAAAACCAGTAAACCAAGAATGAGCGACCGTCTCAGTTTTTTGAGCAGTTCCAGTCTTACCGCCCACTTTCACGCCCTTAATCTGAGCTCGATACGCATAACCATAATCAACGTTATTCACCATCAAATCAGTCATTTCTTGAGCATCTTCTGCGCTCATAGCAGTCGAAAAATGAATCGGCTCAGCTTTAGATAAAACTGTCATATCTGAGCCATAAACATTTTTAACCAAGTGCGGTTGCATAATATTTCCGGAATTCGCTATCGCCGCCGAAAGCAAAGCATCTTGTAAAACCGTAAATAAAACATCTCCTTGACCAACGGCTGCCAGCGCAACTTTATCCGGAGTAAGGTTGTTAGGAATTCGACTCGCAACCGAAGTAATCTGTAAACCGCCTGTCCCATCGTCAATAGGAATAGGAACGCCTACGCCAAAGGCACTTGCTTTATTGAGCAATCGATCTTGTCCTAAATCGACCATTAACTCCGCAAATGGGGTGTTACAAGATAACTCTAAAGCTTCGCGAATCGTCACTTTGCCATTGCTCCCGCAAACTATATTATTATAGTTGGGGATCGTCACATCTGTTCCTGGTAAGCGATAATCTTTTTGAGAAGAAATCGTCGAGTCTGAATTATATTTTCCTGTTGCGAAAGCGGCCACAGTATCGATAATTTTGAATGTCGAGCCAGGAGGGTATAATTCAGAAATTGCTCGATTCAACATCGGATTGTTCGGGTCCTCAATCAACTTTTGGTATGAATTTGCGGCCTCGGAGGAGTTATGCGAAGCTAAAACATTAGGGTCGTAGCTAGGCGTCGAAACCATTGCATAAATTTCTCCAGTCTTAGGATTTAAAACGATAGCGGCACCTTTAACATTTTTCAAAGCTTCATAAGCAGCTTCTTGAATCCGACTTTTAATCGTCAATTCAACTGAACCTACTTGTTGCTCTTCTCCAAAAAACATCCTACGAATTCGATCCCACCCCATCAAATCCGAGTCGCCCGATAAATTCAAGTCTTGACTGGCCTCGATACCTCGGTCGGCTCCATTCACAATAGAGAAATACCCCGTCACTGCTGCATATAGTTCGCCATGGGCGTAAACTCTTTGCCAATTATACTCATCTCGAATCGGAACGCTTTCGACGATTGTATTACCTTCGACAATGATCGACCCGCGAGGTTGGCCAAAGTATTGATAAACTTGTCTCATATTTCGGGGATCAGCATTCAATTCCGGCGCTTCAATAAATTGAACATATGTCGCGAATCCCATTAAAACGAAAGTCATCAATGTTACTAAAACCGAAAGACGTCGCAACTGTTTATTCATGACTTTTTCCTGTCGTTTTATAAGATGATTTCTGGTTGGAAACTGGTTTAGCTCTATCGTCAGGAGTGTTTGGACTTAGGTCCTTATGATCGACTGTCGCATTTAGCGACACTGAATTATCAATTTGATCGTCACTAATTGTTTCTATTTCCTTAGTAGATTCCATGATCGACTTTTGGTCGTCTTTTACCTTACTTCCACCGACTGGAATCTCTTGATCAGTATCGTTTTTTTGCACTAGCCAACTGATTCCTTGATTAGGCGAATCATAAGATGACGTTGAGCCAAGAGGCGAGAAATTTTCATAAGAAGTATTAACGATTTCAGGAAGCTCATAAGGCTGACGAGCTTGATTTGACAAAATAATCAATAATGCCACTAAAATCCAGTTTGCAATCAATGAGGAGCCGCCGCGCGCAACAAAGGGCAAAGTTAATCCAGTTAAAGGTATTACTCGTAAAATACCCCCGACCACGACAAAAACTTGCAACATGAACGAAAACCCTATTCCAGCGGCCAACAATTTTCCGTACCCATCGCGAATACCTAAACCTTGTCTAAAAATTCGTTCACTAAACAACAAATAAAGCATAAGCAAAGCTAAAACTCCCAGCAGTCCCATTTCTTCGCCAATTACTGCGAAAATGTAGTCCGAGTCGGCGAAGGGGATCATATTTGGGTATCCAGCCCCCAAGCCAGTTCCGCTAATGCCTCCGTTCGCCAATGAAAACAATCCTTGAACAATTTGATACGATCCGCCCAAAGTCCGTTCATAAAGAATTTGCGAAAATGGGTCCAACCATACTTCCACTCTCGCTTGAAAATGAGGAAACATTGAGTAACCAACCGAGATGGCTAAACCGAATAGGATAAGCCCGATTATAATCCATGATATTTTAGAAGTCGCAACGTAGAGCATAGCTATAAAAATTCCGAAAAAGAGCAAAGATGTTCCTAAATCTCGCTCGAAAACCATCACAACAACTGAAATGCCCCAAACGAACAGTAATGGTCCCATATCTTTAAACCGAGGTAGCTGTAACCCTAAAACCCTTGGACCTGCCAACGCTAACGTATCACGTCGTTCAATTAAAAAGCCAGCAAAAAAAATAATTAAAAAGATTTTAGCAAATTCAGCAGGCTGGAATTGAAAACCAAAAAAATTCACCCAAAGTTGGGATCCTTGAACCGTTCGTCCCACGATCGGAACCAAAGGCAACAACAACAACCCAATCCCAATCAACATAGAGGTCCAATAATAACGTCGGAAAATACGCTGATCCTTTACAACCAATACTAAAAATACGCAGAGAAGAACCCCAATTATAAAAGCCAAAAACTGTTTAAATGAACTTGAGCTCATGAAGTTTTGGTCGTCTTTCAAGTCAATACGAGTCACAAAAACTAACCCTATGCTGCTGATTACTAAAACGATTGGGACTAAAACTGGGTCAGCGTAAAAATTGCGTAACCGAATTACTCCAAAAAAAACCACGCTCACACCCAAAAAAATTCCGATAAACCAAAAAAAGCCATTGTCGAAGTTATTCAACATCCTCAGTTGCAACAAAGCGAACAATGCCAAAGAAATCAAGATTGATAAAGTTGAAACAGTAAAACTAAGAAACCGACTACGATGTCCTATGCCGTCGACCGAACTCATCGCGATTGGGAACCGTTAATTTGAGCCTCAAGATTATCCAAAATTCTTTGGACCTCTTCTGGCGTATCCGCAACGATTCCGTCATTCACCCGTTGTTGAAATGCCTGAGGTAATTCAGAAAGTTGTAAACCGTTCGATTCGATAGGCCAATAAAGTTTAAAACCCAGAACCGACGTATGAATTCCTTTGAAAACTGTCACGACGCTATTTTCTACGCCGATAAAATAACGCGCATTCAACTCAGAATACGCCCATACAGAAAAAATTCCAACTACGATAATAATTCCTATAATGATTCCCATAACGGCAATTTTCAATTTGGAAATACGCTTCTTTACAACATCTTCTTCAGCTACATACACAGGTAACCCAGATTGTTTATTAGTAGCACTTTCGATTACCAAGGCGGCTTTTGCCGCTGGGGTCAATTTAGCTTTAGTAGGAATTTCAAAATCTGAGGCCACCGCTCCAGCAACTTGCGGTTTAGCTTCGCGAATTTTTTGGTTTTTATCCGAAACATCAATGGTGTCTCCAACTACTACCGTAACATTGTCCATGCTGGAACCTTTTAGGGATAATTGTATTAAGTCAGTCACTACTTTAGTTGGAGAAATTTTTTGCGCTAATTTTTTCTCAATCGTTTCGTCAGTTACGACTCCAGAAAGACCATCCGAACAAAGCAAAAACCGTTCATTAGGATGAGCTTCAAAAATTTGGAAATCTGGAGTATTTACGATATCAAAATCGCCTAACGCCCGCATAATAAAATGTCTTTGCGGGTGATTTTGCGCATCAGATTCGCTAATTTCTCCTTCATCAATTAAACCCTGAACGAAAGTATGATCTGTCGTTAAACGTTCCAAACCACTTTTATTGTATCGATAAATACGAGTGTCACCAATATGAGCCAAAACTATTTTTTCGCCGGCTCTCAATAACATACTCAAAGTTGTACCCATCCCCGAAAGATGAGAATCACGCGCAGAACGCATACTAATCGCGGTCAAAGCATCTTTTAAAGTTTGTTGAATTTCATTAGCTGCGTCATCTACTAAAATATCGTCGGTGTCCAAGCGAGAGAGATAAGTTACAACAATAGAAGAAGCGACATCCCCGCCGGCATGACCGCCCATTCCGTCTGCCACCATTAAGATATTAGAGCTGGCATAACATGAATCCTGGTTAGATTTTCGAACTAATCCAATGTCTGAACGAGCCGCAAAATCAAAACTCAAATGCATATTATTTTTCTACTCTCATAGTTGAACGTCCAATTTTTATCTTATCACCAACCGCCAATTCTGATACTTTAGATATTTTTTTCGAGTTCACGAAAGTTCCGTTCGTTGATTGTAGATCCTCGATAAACCATACTTTTTGATTAGTAAAAATCCGTGCGTGTTTAGCTGAAACAAAATCGTCTGAAAAAGTGAGCGAACAGCCTGGTTCGCGTCCAATGAGAATATCTACGCCAGAAAGAGGAATGACCGTTCCCGTCAACTGGCCTGATACTACCCGCAATGAGGATGGGCGATGATCTTCTTTAAAGCTGCGATTTTTACGAGGATTCAAATGCGATCCAAAAACATCTCGCCTAATCAGCGCGATACATAAGAAAATAAATAACCAAATCGCAACTACGATCGCTATACGCGCAATTACAAAAGACAAGTCGGTCATCAAAACTCTGTTTTACAATTGGTGGAAATTAATTTTTGTTCTACCTATTGTGATAACGTTACCATTTTGAAGCAAAGCCGCGGGAGTATGATGTCCTTCTACAAACAAACCGTTGGTCGAGCCCATATCTGAAACAATAACTTTACGTCCATCAATCTTAAATTTCAAGTGTCGCCTCGATATACCTTTATCGTTGATGGAGATATCTGCATTTTCGTCACGTCCCAAAATCATTTGAGGCTTTGATAATTCAAAAATCTGTTCATCAATTACTAATTGAGGTGAACCTGAAGCTGCAAAGTCAAAACTAGCTGGATTGACCTCAGTAGCGGGGACTGAGGCAGCCGCTGGTTGGACGACAGTAGGCGTAATCGTAGGCGGAGTTGGCTCAGGTTCATCAATCAGGTTTTCTGGGGTTTTACTATGCTTTTCTTTGACCATATTTCCATTTTGATCCACTTTTTCCGATTCAATCGCAAACTGAGCTTTACCCATCTCTAAGTCTTCTTGAAAGCGGATGTTAATCGGCCCGAACAAAGTAAAACCTTGCTGAGTCGCATAATTGACTAAAGAATCGCTCAATTCATCCGCGAAAGTTTCGGCGCCCCAACTTTCAACTTTATCGTAACTATCGCTAGATAAAGTAACTGAAAAGCGATTGGGTATTTCAACTCGACCATCAGGCAGCGTAACAGCCTTAGTATCGATCTCGTTTTTTAAACTGGTCATTAAATCTACCGGTTTCAATTCATTGGAACCGAATTTAGAAAAGACTGAATTAACCGCGTTCTCAATTCCGTTCTCAAATTTTTCAAAGAATGACATACTCCAATTTTACCAACTTTAACCCAAGCTAAGCTATAAATATATGCACTCAAATGTAAACGGTTTGTTATTGATTGACAAACCTACTGGTCCCAGCAGCTACGATATCATTCGTAAAATTCAAAAATTTCTTCCCAAAGTTAAGATTGGTCATGGCGGAACTCTCGACCCTTTGGCCTCTGGACTATTAATTTTAGGCCTTGGGCCTTCGACCAAATCTTTGACAAAATTACTCCAGTTCCCCAAAACTTATTTCGCAACTATTCGGCTGGGCTATGCGACTGACACTGATGACAGCTTGGGCAACCGAATTCCACTCGATACACTAAATGTCGCAAAGGAACAACAAAATCTCGATACAATTCACAATCTTCAACCAATTTCTGTTTCAGTTCCGCGGGACAGAATCAACCTTGCTTTAAAGCAGTTTTTAGGTCCTCAAATGCAAGTTCCACCGCAATTTTCAGCAAAACTTGTCAACGGAAAAAGAGCTTACGCCCTAGCGCGCGCCGGAGCTCATATCGAACTTGACCCCAAAGAGATTACTATCTACGATATTAAATTATTGAACATTCTTTCAACGTCAGACGAAGGTGCTCTAGCGGATATTCAAATCGAACTAACTTGTTCTTCGGGAACTTACGTCCGAGCGTTAGCACGCGATTTGGGAAACCAACTCGGAACTAGCGCACACATCACCCAACTACGTCGAACCAAAATTGGAAACTACTCAGTGACCGAAGCTGTAGACGCAGAAAATTTCATCCTAAGCGACATCATTACGAATAAGATCGAAAAAAATCATAGTCCAAACAACCTAAATGCAATAGTCAAGGAGATGAAAACTGTTAATACCTTCTACGAAAGTGTAACGTGCATAGGAAAATTCGACGGAGTACATATCGGACATCAAAAAATGTTGTCCACTGTCGCCAAAACTGCCAAATCTCGCGGATTATCCTCGATCGCAATTGTGCTCGAAACTGGAATTTCGCGCTCTTTCAGCGATAATAACACT
>JAITFB010000085.1 GCA_031281695.1 Candidatus Servula neotermitis | reverse complement strand
GAACACTGCGCCTGCTAAAGGTTGTTGAACAGGAGTTTGAGCATCCACTTTTCGAAAATTTACCACCGGCTTCTTGACCGTGTTAACAACTGATCCAAAGTCAGTGGTGCTGTTAGTCTTAGCGTCTTTGGTTGTCGGCGGAGCAGCCGCTTCAAAACCTGGTGGCGCATTAGTTTCTGTCAATTTCCATTCATGATCAGTGTCGTCGCTGGCACTTACAAATACATCGAAGTAACCAGCTCTGGGGTCTTGATCGTAGCCCAGTACGGCTGTGCATTTTCCGCTGGTGGTACAATCCGCTACAGTATATGAATTCGACGTAGGTGTAGTAGTATCAGTTAGTTCGAACGTTGCTCCACCCAAAGGAATATTGCTACTTCCATCGTTATAGACTTTAGTCCAGGTGATTTCAGGGAATTGGTCGTTTTGGAAAGCTCCAAGATTGACATAAGTCCCAGGTCCTACGGTGGCTGTTGCCAGCGCTAATCCACCTGAGGCGCAAGTTTGAGAATAAGGTTGAATTGTTTTGTCGCAAATATATCCAAAAGGTGCCGAAACTTCGTGAAGTGCTCCTCGATCTGCATAAATATTCCCATCGTCCCAAAAAAAACCGGACCAGATATCTACCGCTCCTTTGGCAGGATTGTGGTCGCCGTGTCCGTAAGCTGTATCTGTGAGGTCCAAGATGTGAGCGAACTCCCCCACCAACGACTCGTCGCAATCGCCCTGAGGGTGGTTATCATAAATTGGACAAAATGCCCAAACGCTATCGCCTAACGGTTGGCGTTGGCTGTCGGTCTTAGTCCAGTCCACAATCGGCGGTATGTAGCTATTATGCACATTGCTATCGGGATAATCATCTGTAAAAACACCAGCTTGCTCGGGACCGACCGTGACAGGCTTGATGTATTGAGGCTCAATGCAATCGTAGCCAACAGGACATACCGATTCGCCTAAACGCCAAGTCCCTGGACTTACTCCAGCAATCAAAAAATGTGACGCTCGAGGGTCGCGGTCTAAACCTGTGTAGCCAGGTTCTCCGGTCCAATCGCTAATGGAGCGCGTTACAGACGTAGATCCCACCATGGACAAGCTCCAAACCGTACCCAGCAAATCATCAGCTGGCGTAAACGTGTTGACGATATGCCAAGCTAGAGTTGGTTTAATAATCTGGTTAAAAATCGCAGAATACGTCCCATCGGCCGCAGTGTCACATTTTCCATCGGTCAGAGTGCAAAACTGGTAAGTGCAGGTAGGTTCAGATAACGGATCGCTGGTGAAAGTAGTGTTGATAGCCTGATACCCAGCTGGGGCGGTTTTTTCTCGGAGTTCAAACACTTTATTTGGTCCTTGCAACAGGATATCATGAATCCGAAAATAACCAGGCCGAGCATCGAGGTCGCAAAGAATATTGTTGTCGGGAACCACAGTGCTATTGCATTGATAGCTGGTTTGACCAGTGTAATCAACGATGTAGGTGGCGGTGGTGTCCCACTTATTCTGCTCCGCCAGCGACCAAGTGGAGTCTGCCAAAGCGTTGCCGTTGGTGTCAGTCTTGGCCCACATTAGGGTAGGATAAACTGCAGAGTTAGTGATTTTACCTAAGTCTTTATGGCAGCTGGGGTCATCAGCGTCTGCACATATGATGGTGCCTAAATCCGACCCAGAGGACTCCGCAAAAGCTGGATTAATCGCATATCCTGGCGGAGGCGTGATTTCATACATAACGGCGGTATCACCTATATGAGTAGTGGCAAGTTCGACTCTAAATTCACCGACGTCTGGATCCAAATCGAAACCGTACTCAGCAGGCGCATATTGGTTGCGACAATCATTTTCTGAACTGCCAGCACAATCAAGCAATTTATCAATGTCCGAGCCAGTGGAAAAATCCAGTTTCCATTCCGAATGCGGCAAGAAAGTATTGAGGTTGGCCGCGTCCACTTTGGTAAAAGTCAGGTCGGGGATGGGATCAGCTGGTGGGGGCGGAGGAGTGGGAGCATTAGGAAACGCGCCCAGATCGGGCTTGGTGTTCCATTCGCTGAGGTTGACAGATTTGGCTTGGTTAGGATTTGGGAGGTCGTATCCAGCCGGCGCCTGGACTTCCAAGACCTGCCAGTTCCCAAAATCCACCGCTGTGATTCCGCTGACGGTATAATCGCCTAGACTAGGATTTGAGTCGGGACCAGCGCAAGGCTCATTGACGCAATCAGCTACGTTACTATAGGCCAAAACTTGGTTGCCTTTATACAAATTGAATAAAGCGCCAGTAATTTTCGCACCGGTATCAGCGTTGGTTTTGGACCAAGAAATTTGCACAGGCAGAGGATAATTCATAAATTGGCCAAAATACCAGCCGTTGACGGGCTGGCCGGGCTGCCAAGAATAATTGGGGTAAAAATACAAATTGTCGGACCTGACCACGCCTGGTTGAGCTGGCGTATCGTAACTATAAGAATTGACAGGATACATCGCATTATAACCAGCTGGGGCCGTCACTTCCCAGACCCGATACATAAACTCTTGAGCTTCCAAGCCGCTCGAGCGACTGATCCGGAAATAGCCGGCTCGATCATCTTGGTCTCCGCTGCCGGTGCAAGGACTGGGGGCAACGCAGTCGACAATAGTCATTTGGCTACCAGCTTGAGCCGATGATCCATCCCAGTTGGCTTGAGTTCCTACCAAAATAAAAGTGACGCCAGCGATATGATCCAAAGCGCCTGTCGTAGGATTGGGCGCCACAGCTTCCCAAGAGAGCGTGCCATCAGTCAAATAACCGCCTTGCTGGTCCGTAGCTTTGACATTAGCTCCAGGATCAGGATACGGCGGACCAGCGGAGTTAGCTGGTTCGGTCGAGGGGACCAAGTTGAGCATCGAAAGCACCAGAACCAGAACAGCCACCGCAGCAACTACGATGGTGATGAGCCTCCGACCTGATTTCATAAATCTAGCTTAGCAGTTTACAACTAGCAGTTAGTTGAGAGCTTCAAAAACGGGACAATTCTTTCAGTTCGAGAATTTGCGCCGTGGACGGCTTTGAGGGTCATAGCGTTATCCAGCATGGTTTTGGAATCAACTAGAGTGGCAGTGCTGCGCGGAATTAATACGACATCGCCCACTAAATTAGCAGTCGGTTGATAGCCGTTAGCAGTTGGGCCGTTAGCGATTGATAGGCGTGGAGAATTTTTAGCTAATGAGCTGTCGCGAACTTTGCTAATTTCTGGATCATTTTGATCAGAGCTATCACCTGCAGCAGAAGTATTTTCTAAGTTGGTATCGCTGCTGTCGTTGTCAGTCAATGATATGAACTGGTCGCGCGTGAGAATTTCAAAATCATCGGACAAATATTTTTGGGACAGGGATAATAACTGCTCAGGATTGCCATACAAATAAGGCAAACGTGGCTCTCCGGTCATTAGCGCGATAGCGTCAACCAATTTCGGATAATTTTGGATATCAACTTGATGCGTCAGGTCTACATTCACAGAGCCGTGGTCTGCAATGATGTAGTAAGTTGTATTATGGGCATTGGCAACGCCTGCGGGAAGCCTAACGCCAGCATGAGTAGTAACACTGGTGGAAATAGAGCTAGTCGCGGATACAGAAGCGTTCTTAATTCCAACAATTTCTTCCAGAACTTGGTCAAATTTACGCAATTCAGTCAGAAATTTTTCACTTCCTACACCATTATGGTGAGCCGATTGATCCAAATCGCCCACATAAACATAAGTCAAGCTAGGACCGGCAATTACTCCAGCGGCTTGGGCTTCTTGATATGCAATTAGAGGATACTTACTGCGCGAATGTCCTATAAATTGGCTGCCGGCAGTCAAAATTTGATTAAAAGCAGTCTTAGCAAACTTACTCATACCGAAACTGTAGCTATAGTAACCTTGGAGATTTTTTTGGCTGAACAAATTGTGGACGGGATTAATGAACGGCAGACCTACTTCACCTGGAACATTCAAAGCTTGCACTCTTTTTTGCTGGTAATTCAAAGAATAACCCCAAAATCCCGTCTGTTTAGCTGGCTGGCCTAATAAAAAACTGGGAATAGCTACCGCAGTCGTCGAAGGTAATGTAGTTTGAACTGGTTGAATTTCCGCCCAATGACTGGCTAAAAATGGCATCTCCTGCTGGTATGCTTCTAAATTATAATAGCCCAGACCATCAATCAGGACCAACACAATATGCTCACTCTGATCGTCTAATAGAGCCTGGTGGACTTCAAACAGATTTTTCAAAATAAATATACCCCTCATTTCTAAAAACATTAAAATTCGGAACTTGAATGGCTTGTTGCCCGTGCCAATCAATCACCAGTTGGTCAATTCCGTCCAAATGCGCGCGAACAATATCTTGCTCTTCAGATTTAACCGACTTCAAGATTGATGCATATATGCGTTTTCGAATTCCAGCTGGTTGATCTTTTAAAGCCGAAGCCTTCAACTTTGAATCTTGATACAAGTAGCGCATCAGTTTCTCCGCAATAATATCCAAAGCTTGATCCGCTTCTTGAAGGATTAGAGCTGTATTGGCTAAATTACTCACCAACGGTTTTCCAGCAACTTTGGCAAATTCGGGTAACAGCTGATGTCTAACCTGCCCTCGCAAACCCTCCATAGGATCATTCCAGTACTCCCAGCCTAGTTCTTGACAAATTTTTTCTGTGTCAGCTCGAGTCACGCCTGATAAAAACGGCCGATAAAATATCCCGCGTTGAGCTGGCATTCCTGAAATTGATTTTAAACCGCTCCCGCGCAATAAGCCTAATAAAACTGTTTCCGCTTGATCGTTCTCAGTATGTCCTAACAAAACGCAGTCCGAATTGACTGATTCAGCAAATTCCTGCAGAGCCTGATAACGGACTTTCCGAGCTTCTGCTTCAACGCCGAGCTTGCTATTACGCTGCACTTGGGCTGACAACACCTTGACAATGCAAGACGAATTCTGCTGCAGGACATCAAAATTAGGGATTAGGCTGCCAGCTTCAGACGTAGAGAGAGTGCTTTCAGCGTCTGAAAATGTATCAGCGGCGATTGAGTCGGCGTTTGCATCAATAGTAGTGCTGGGAGTGACCGGATCAGAATTTTTGCTTAATATAGTATGGCGGAATGGCGGAATGGCGGAATGGCGTTCTTCAAGTTTACTCCGCTTATGTGACACTTTTTTTGAAGCAGTTTTATCTTGGCCGAGCCATAAATTTTCGAACATTTTTTTAGTACGTTCAGCAACTTCAGTGGATTCTGGCTGTAGCTGGTGGTCCACAATTGCCACGTACAAATGAAAGTTCTGTTTATGACTTACTCGATAAGTTACCGCGGCCAAAGCCAAAGAGTCCGCGCCGCCAGAACAAGCCACAACTACATCTGAGTGGTTTTCGGTCGTTTGCGCTACTAAATTGTAAGCAGTCTTGAAAGATTGAGACATTCAGTCACGCAATCTAACGCCATCGATATTCAATTCTCCGATAATGCGTGCGCGAATTTTCTCGATCTGCTCAGGATTTAAAGTCTGATTGAGTGAACGAATTTTCAAGGAGTAAGTAACTGATTTCAAACCTTCCGAAATTCTCTCGCCTTGATAAATGTCAATGAGAGTCAAACTTTCCAGTTCGTCTGGCAAAAGCTGAGTAATTCGGTCGCTAATTAAATGAACTGGCAAATCCGCTGGGGCCAAAAACGAGAAATCTTGTTTGACTGCAGGATAGCGCGATAAAGGCTGAACGCTGAAAAATTCAGAACCTTGATCGATTAGCCAGCCACTCAAATTAATTTCAAAAGCCACAGTATGCGCTTGAAGATGTAAATTCTTGCAAACTCGAGGATGTAGCTCACCAATCACGCCGATAATTTTGGTGCTGGTGCTGATCGCTGCCACGCGGGTTGGGTGAAAGGGAGAGATTTGCGAATAGCGACGAGCGACTAGTTCAGCAGAATCTGCATCAGCGTTAGAGTTTGTAACTGCCAAATCCTGGACTGAATGGGCGGACACATCCGCGCTACGTCTTACGTCAACAACTGATCTGTCTGCTGTCGTCTGTCTGCTATCATCTGTCTGAACTAAATGAAGTTTTTTGTGCAAAGCAGATTCTAAGATGGGCAACAATTCAATAGCTGCAGTCCAATCGATGGAACGAGCTGCACTAATCGGCGTTTTGGTCAGAGTTTCGCCGTGTAACACTCCAGCTAATTTCAAAGGTTGAGCTGGTAAGCCAGCGTTAATTTCAGCTAATTGCGCTTCAGTAGGGGGAACTCCGGCTGGCAAATCGGGGACTTGTAAAGCTGAATTGGGATCAGCCAGATAAGTGTGGCCGATCTCGTAAAGCCGTAAGTTAGTATTATCGCGGAACACATTATGTTGTACAGTGTCTAATAAAGTTTGCAAAAGTTCCGAACGTAAATATGACTTTTTGCCAGCTAAAGGATTGGCCAGTTTCACTAAATAACTCCGTGGATCAGCTGGATCAATCGTCAAATTCGACAAAGTTTTACGTCCCACAAACGGATAAGTTATCACTTCGGTAAACCCATTGGCCGATAAACTATTGGACAAATGACGTACTGCGCGCTGACGCTTAGTTAAACCTGGATAAGCTTCAGCGGAAAAATGCGGCGCTGGAATTTCCAAACCGATTTGATCATAGCCCACAATCCGCGCGATTTCTTCCAAGAAGTCTTCGTCAATACGTAAATCTGGTCGCCAAGAAGGAGTAGTCATTAGCCAGTTATCAGTTTTCAGTCGTCGGTTGTCAGCTGTCAGATGACAGCCAATGTCTTCTAAGATGGATTGGATTTGAGTTGCTGGAAGATTGAGGCCTAAAACAGTTTGAACTTTAGCAGGGTTGAAGGTTACGGGAGCGGCTGGCACTTGAATATTGATGTCCCCCACTCGGTTTGAAACCTGGACATTGGGGCCTCCATATTTGACCAACAAATCCACGCAGAGTTGAGCGGCCGCAGCTTGCAAATCCGTGTCAATCCCGCGTTCGAACCTACGACTAGCTTCGGAAGGTAATTTGTGGCGCTTAGCCGTGCGAGCCACTGTGACTGGTTCGAAATAAGCAGCTTCAATCAAAATTTTGCTGGTCGAATCTGTGATTTCAGTATCTAATCCACCCATAGTTCCAGCCAGGCCAATGATGCGACTGCCTGGGCCAGATGGTGAGTCCGTGATCAACAAATCTTCAGGATCCAAAGTTCGTTCTTGATTATCCAAAGTCACTAAAGTTTCGCCAGCTTGAGCGCGCCGAACCACAATTGGCTCAAACAAAGTTTCATAATCGTAACAATGGATGGGTTGACCCAAATCTAACATCACATAATTGGAAATATCCACAGCTAAGGAAATCGAGCGCATACCAGAGCGCGTCAAATAATCTTGCAACCATTTAGGACTGGGCGCTTGCGGATCCACCCCCTCCACTAACCGAGTCGCAAAACGATTGCAGCCCAACACATCGCGGATCGGAGCTTGATCATCCAAAATTACCTGAAACGCCGAATCTGATACCGCTGGCACACAAGTTTTGAGTTCGCTCACTTTATCGATAAATTTCGCGCCGGTCGAATGGTGGTATTCCCGCCCAATTCCGCGATAAGAATATTCATAGCCTCGATCTGGCGTGATATTGACTTCCAAAACTTGATAATTCAAACCCAAAAACGCTTTAGCGTCTGAGCCAATTGCCGCATCAGTTTCAGTAATATCCAAAATCCCTTCGTGTTCATCCGACAGTCCCAATTCCCGTTCTGAACAAATCATACCGTCCGAAATATGACCGTAAGTTTTACGCGCTGAAATCTCAAAACCGCCTGGTAGAATCGCGCCCGGAAGCGCCACCACTACTTTTTGATCCGCACGAATATTAGGAGCTCCGCAAACAATTCCCCGCAATTCCGGCTCGCCCACATCGACTTGACACCAAGAAATAGTCTTCCCGTTAGAGTGAGTTTCGCGTTCAAATTGTTTCACTTGCCCAATCACTAAAGGCCCGGCAATCCCAGCCGAATGAATGGTTTCTTCTTCAATCCCCACTTTCACTAAAGCTTGCGCCAACTCTTCGGCAGTCAAATTTTCAGGCAACTCAACGTGTTCGCCTAACCATTGAAGATCTACTCTAGGCATATTGCTCGCTTCGCTCGCGGTGATTGATGATTGGTGATTGGTGATTAGCACTCGAGGACACTGTGCTGCAGTTGTTCGCGCAAAATGTTGCAGTATTCATTGGGCGACTCCGAATTGGGCGGCAAAGCGAATGTCCCCTTCGACGATGTCGTGCATGTCGGTAATGTTGTGACGAAACATCAAAGTTCGTTCAATTCCGATGCCAAAAGCGAAACCGCGGAAAATTTCTGGATCGATTCCAGCCGAGCGTAAAACATTAGGATGAGTCATACCGCAACCTAACCATTCAATCCAACCAGCTCCACCCTTTTTAGCTTCGAACCAAATGTCCATTTCCGCTGAAGGTTCTGTGAATGGAAAAAATGATGGACGAAAGCGAGTCTTAGTATCGCGCCCAAACATATATTTAGCCAAATAATCTAAAGTACCTTTTAAATGCGCCATTGTAATATCTCGGTCAATCACCAAGCCTTCTAATTGATGGAACACCGGAGTATGAGTCGCGTCCAGTTCATCAGTTCGGAAAACTTGTCCAGGAGCCACCATATAAATCGGAGCGCCTTTTTTCAGCAACGACCTGGTCTCAACGGGTGAGGTATGAGTGCGCAAAACCATATTGCTAGCCTCGTTTCCAGTGATTGGGAATTGGGGATTGGGGATTGGTTCATCAGAAGGCAGGCGGCAGGCTGCAGGCGGCAGGTCGGAATCACCCCTTGTATTAGAGCCAAAGGCGTTATCAGCTGAATACCGTAAACTATCTTCTGTTTTCTGTAGGTTATTTTCTTCCTTCAACGAGTTGGCTGCTGTAGGCTGGCTGCTGTAGGCTGGCTGCTGGTCCCCGAAAACATTTTCAGCGTGAGAGATGTAGAAAGTATCTTGCATGGCGCGGGCAGGATGGTCTTTAGCGAAGTTCAAAGAGTCGAAATTGAACCATTCAGCTTCGACTTCGGGACCTAATTCTACAGTCCACCCCAAAGAAACAAAAAAATCTTCGAAATCTTCCATCAGCTTATGCAAAGGATTACGCACGCCAGTTGAGGTTGAAGCAAAGCGCTGGCTTAGATCAACTCGTTCTTGCCAAATTTTTTCCAGCAATTGAGGATCAGCGGACTTAGAAATTTTGGCCATGCATTCAGTTTAGCTAAGACTAACGTAAAACTGGCGATGTAGCCGAACTGACATCGATAATTTTCTTTTTCTCATCTTCACTTTGGCGATAAATACGCTCCGCTACTGCAATTTTCTTATCTAAATCGGTATCGTCGCCCAAAAAAATCTGACGGTCATCATCCAAAACTACAGTTAATGTCACATTCGATTCTGCCTTGATCTCGGTGGTTTTTTCTAAAAAGAATGGAGTTAAAGCGTTCAAAAGATTAATGCCCGCTTTACGTGACGCCACTGAATGATTTTTATCTAATTGAATTTTCATTAAATTTTTTGGAGCTTGAGTTTCAGTGCCTAGAACTTCCGCAGAAACGTCAAAAAGCTGAAAACTATCGTCAACAACTGTATACGCAATCGGTTCTGAAGGAGTAAGCGTGATATTCAAGCCTTTAGGCCAATTGTGAGCCACGATCACACCCGACACCCCAGTGATAGTATTTAATTGAATCTGCATCACATTCAAATTAATTCGTGTAGTCGGAGTTCCTACGTATTGATCAATTATTTCATCTAGTTGAGCCTGCTTAATGTAAGGGCTGGTTCCGCTAATATGCACCTTATCTTTGGCTAAGGCGAAAACCGAACTGAAAAAAATGATATATTGAACGAAAGCCAAAACCGCTAAAAATAAAACTGCCATGAATAAACGAACCAAAATTTTGCGATGTTTACGCCGAATTAGTTCAAAGTTTGGATTACTCGGCAATTGTCCATGGCGTCTTCGTAAGACTTGCCGTCCGCTTGTAGTATATTGATGCGATCTGTCTTGGACAACTGACGAACGCGATGCTGAGTGTTTGGGAACTTTAGTCATAAAATTACCTGTTTTAACTGATCCAAGACCTGCCAAATGTCGCCAGCTCCCATAGTTACCACCACATCGCTCGGTCGAATCTTAGTAATCAGTAATCTCAAAGCTTGATCCAAATTCTCTTCAGCCACTAGTTTATCATTATGTTGCGCAATTGTACGGGCTTTTACATCTCCTGGCGCTTTTTCTCTAGCGGCATAAATTCCAGTGATGATCGCATAGTCAGCTGAGCTCAAAGCCTCCGCGAATTCCTTCTGGAAAAATTTCGTGCGCGAATACAAATGTGGTTGAAAAATTACTAACAATCTTCGATTAGGAAAATGCGCTCGAATAGCTTGTAAGCTGGCGGATATTTCGGAAGGATGATGGGCGTAATCATCAACAATTGCGATTTGTTGATCGTCGCGAACGATTTCTAGCCTACGTTTAGGGAGCTGGAAATTTTGCAAGCCTGCAACAATGGCCGAGTCTGTAACACCAATGAATTGTGCAAGTGTCGCAGCTCCTAATGCGTTAGACAGGTTATGCTCGCCGAACCAAGCGTGATCCCTCAACGCAAAAACTGAATCGATGTTAGCTTCCGAACCTAAACCTGCGTCACCAAACGATTCATCTTTCTTGGTTTTCGGCTGATCACCGCTTACTCCTGTAAGATCCTGACTACTGATGGCGGACTGTTGGCTACTGACAGCTATTTCCCTCTCATTTTTTAATCCTCGATCCTTACTGTTTGTTTCTAGAATTTTTGAGCTTGGTTGCTGGATCGAATAGGTCTGATAGGGAATCTTCAAAGAATCTAATTTGGGAAGGATTTTTTGGACACCAAGATTGTCAGCGCAAAGAAAATTCATAGTTTGGGTTTTTTGACAGAAGTCGATGAATACTTGCTCGAATTTGGCGTAGGTACCAAAGTGATCTAGGTGATCCGGTTCAATCGAAGTAATTAGAGTATAGTTTGGCTGGTAATTCAAAAAACTGCCGTCGGATTCGTCGGCCTCAATTACTGCAAATTCAGAATCTCCCCAATGACCGTTGGGGATGGGGTCGCGCAGATTATGAATCGCTCCGCCCACGATAAAAGTGGTGTCCCCGATTTGAGGATCAGCGTTCAAAAGATCCACCAACATAGCCGACGTAGATGTTTTGCCATGCGCGCCTGCAACAGCAATCACTGTTTTTACTTGAACTAATTCCCAGAGCGCTTGCGACCTATGCAGTAACTGAATCTCAGGATCAGCTTGAGCGCGGTCAAATTCTGGGAAACCAGGTTTAATCGCGGACGAGTAAATTGCTACGTCAATCCCGTCTAAATTGCTGGCAGCGTGATTCGGAGACACCTGAATACCTAACTGTTGCAACTGGTTGACTAGATTATTGTTCTGCGAATGATCTGAGCCTTGGACATACCATCCGCGCTGGTGGAAAATATAAGCAATCGGCGCCATTCCCGCTCCGCCAATCCCCATAAAATGCAAACGTGCCTGAGCTGAAATAGTCATTGTAGGTCACCTGTGTTTGAGGCCTGCAAGCTTTGCGACGTTGTTATATTTTGTTTTGAGCCAGCAGATTGATCAGTCTCCACTAACGCTGGTGATGTTCCAGCCGTGATATCTTTCACAATTTGCCATAAGCGGTCAGTGCCGTCAGCGATAGCAATTTTTTTTAAAGCATGACTCATTTCAATCAATTGCTTCGTATCATTTAACAGAGGAAAAATCCGCTGGGCCACATATTCCGGAGTAAAATCAGCATCTTTGACCAACCAAGCTCCGCCAGCATTGACTGCCGTTTGAGCGTTATATAGCTGTTCGCCGTTTCCGTGGCCAAGTGGCACAAACAAGGTTGGAATGCCCAGGCCGGTAATTTCGCTAACCATACCAGCGCCAGCCCTGGCAATCACTAGGTCGGCTGATTGATACAGACTAAGCATATCATCGGTAAATTCCAAGACTTGATATTGTTGCCGTTCAATCAGAGCGCGAGGGACCGATTCCAAAACTGCAGCTGATTTGCCTCGTCCAGTAATATGGATGATCCGGATCTGATCTGGCATGGTTTGAGCTGCTGCTGCGACCACTTGGTTAATAGATTGAGCCCCTAAAGAACCTCCAGACACCAAAATAGTCTTGTTGTAGGTGTTGTCAGCTTTGGTGTTAATGGCGGTGGATGTGCCAGCGGTGTCAGTGTTGGTGGCAGCGATTGTAGCAGTTTTGGTGCTAGCAGTGTTGGCTAAAGTATCAGTAGCGCTGATGGCAGTGGTGGCGGTGTTTATAGCAATGTTGGTGATGGCAGTGGTGGTGGATGTACTGGCAATAGCAGTGGCAGCAGTGTATTCAGTGTCAGTGCTGGTAGTGTTGACTAAAGTATCAGTAGTGCTGGTGGCAGTGGCAGCGCTACTGGTCTCAACGTCAGTTGTTGTGGCATTGGTGATGGAGTGCGGTGGATAAGTAACACTGGCTATGGCGGATTGGAATGCTGAAGTAAATGGCAAGCCGGTCAAAATTTGGTCATCGCGTAATTTAGTGTTGGGAAAAGTCACGCAAACTCGTTTGGCCCACTTTTTTGCGGCCTTGTTAGCTAGGCCAGGGATGGCGTTTTGCTCGTGAATTATTATCGGAATGCCCAAACGTTTGGCTGCGAAATAAGCTGGTAAAGCGACGTATCCACCAAAACCAATCACAGCCGCTGGTTGGAGTTTCTCAAAAGTGGCTTGACAAATTTGGATAGCTTCGCCCACTTGAAACGGCAAAGTAAACCAACTTTTACTAGGATGCCGAACCAGAGGAGTTTTCGGAATAACATGCAATGGATAGCCAGCAGCTGGGACCAATTGAGCTTCTAAGCCTTCGCGCGTGCCTATAAAATGCACTCGGATCTTAGAAGCGGACTGGAGCTTTCCTAGAGTCAGTCTTTCGGACGGTAATCTTTCAGACTGCAATCTTTCAGCCAATGCCAACATGGGCTTCACATGCCCAGCGGTTCCGCCTCCAGCCAAAACCAAATTTTTCATATATTCTAACTCTTTCTAGGTCTTAATTAAAACTACTGGTTTCTCTTTTACTGTTTTTACTTTAGCGTCACGATAGGAATTCACGAAACTTAAAACAATCCCGATACTGATTAAACTTACAACCAAAGATGAACCCCCGGAAGACACAAAAGGCAGAGGTAATCCCACTACAGGAAACAGGCCTACAACCACAAAAATATTGATCACAGCTTGAAAAATAATCCAACACATAATTCCAGCCGTGGTAATTCTTTGAAATTGATTCCGCATCAAACGAATAGACCAATAAAGAAACAGTCCCAAGAGCCCAAACAGCAAAATGACTGCTCCTGTTCCGACCAATCCCAACTCTTCTCCGATAATAGCTAAAATAAAATCCGAAGAAGCTTGAGGCAAATAACTCCACTTTTGGCGCGACTCACCTAAACCAACTCCCCAAATGCCTCCGCTTCCCAAAGAATACATTGAATGACACATTTGGAATCCCACGCCTTGCGGATCTATTTCGCAAGCCGAGAAGGTTGACATAATTCGCTCCATGCGAGTTGGGTTAGGCAATACAAAACCTAAAAATAGCAATCCTATCGCTCCAATCAACCCTAAAGCGATCCAACGTAAGCGCAGACCAGCAGCCAAATATACGCAAGCCACTATAACAGCCAAAATCAGAACCGTTCCTAAGTCTCGTCCAACCAAAATCAAAGCTCCGGCTGCAATTACTCCCAGCATCGAAGGCCAAAACACAGCTTTTAAATCATCCATTCGATTTCGCACGCGATATAAACGATCAGCCAACCATAAAATTAGAGCTAATTTGAGAATTTCGGAAGGCTGGAAAGTAAACAAACCGAACACGTTTATCCAATTGGTATTTCCACCAATCGTGACCGAAAACTGATCTACTAAAATTAGAGACTGTAAAAAAAGCGCTACCACTAAAAACCAAATCGAAAATTTTTGATAAAAAGCCCAAGGCAATTTAGATGCTATAAATAACGAAAATAGTCCAACCAATAAATACATTGAGTCTTTCAAGAGTTCCACAAAAGGATTTTTTCCAGCATTCAAAACTTCTACGCTGGAAGAAGAAAATACCATTATTACTCCAAACACTGCCAAAATTATCGTAAAAATCAACAATCCTGAACTGTAAGCTACCGCATAAGTTCCCGCTTTCGACTCTATTTTGGTTTGGACTTGTTCAGTATCATGTTTAATAGGATGAGAGTTAGTCGAAATAACCATACCAACCTCCTAAATTGTGTGAAGCGAAAAAACCCAATTGAAATAAAATAGAACCAGGCCTAAAGTCATCATAAAGGCCGCGACTAACCAAAACCGAACCACGATGGTAATCTCTTGCCAACCCTTGAGTTCAAAATGGTGATGAATCGGTGCCATCTTAAAAATGCGTCTATGAGAAAGCTTCCAAGCTCCAATTTGAATTACATCGGACAAGACTTCAATTACAAAAACTCCGCCGATCATAATCGCTAGAAACTCCGTATGAGTCATCATGGAAACGCCAGCGAACGCTCCGCCCAAAGCCATCGAGCCTGTATCACCCATAAAAATTTTGGCTGGACTAGTATTCCACCACAAAAAACCTACGCAAGCACCTACAATCGCTGCGCAAACTGTCGCCAGCTCAAAGGGATGGCTGACCTCATAACAAGTTCCTGACAACGACTTAGAGGTGTCAAAACATGATTGACTAGCTTCCCACATCCCAATTAATATGTAGCCGGCAAAACTAACTAAAGAAACTCCAGGACATAGGCCATCCAAACCGTCAGTCAAATTGACTGCATTAGTCCAAGCCGTTATGAGCATGTTCACCCAAATTACAAACAAAACGATCCCGACGCCTCGCCCTAACTGTTGAAAATCTAATCCAGCATCTCCGAAGAAGTGGATAGAAGTGTTCCCTGGGGTCAGGCCATATTCATCTTTAGAACTTAGTAATAATAAAGCAATTACAATCCCCACAGCACCTTGAATGATGAATTTACGCGAAATCGAAAGACCTTCATTTTGAGAATGCCGAATTTTCAAAAAGTCATCAATAAAGCCAATTCCTCCAGTTAGAATCATAATTACTAACAATAAAATCGGAGCGAATCCCGGCGGACGACCTTGAGATACCATATTGAAAATGGCTGAAGCACCAAAGCCCAAACAAGTAGCAACAATAATGACCACCCCTCCAATGGTGGGGGTGCCTCGTTTTATTAAATGGGTCTGAGGGCCGTCCGAACGAATAAATTGGCCCAAATTATGTTTGGTCAAAAATTTAATCCAAACCGGAGTTCCAAACAGCGATATTGACATCGCCACAATCAAAGCTATAATTATAGCGATCATGCTTGGTCCTCCAATCTTTCAACCACTTCCCATAGCTTAATACCGTATGAAGCTTTGAGCAGAATTGCATTAGATTGTTGCGACAATTTTCGGAGCAAGTCTTGCACTTGGTCTAACGACTCAAGATGTTGTATATGATCGGAACTAAAACCAGCTACGACTGCTCCATAGTAATCGCCGACCCAATATAATTGTCCAACTCCTGCCGCGCGAACAGCTTTGCCTAGTTTATAATGTTCAATCTCGGTCGATTCGCCTAATTCTAACATGGGTCCCAAGACGGCAATTTTCGGGACAGAATTAGTAAAATTTTGAAACATGGTCAAAGCTGCTTGCATTGAGTCAGGGTTGGCATTATAAGTGTCATCAATGATTTGAGATTTACCATAAGGAAATATATGCAAACGGTGATGACTGAAAATAGGTTTAGCTTGCAAGGACTGTCGAACTTGAGGCAAAGTCAAGCCTAATTGCAAAGCGCAAGTCGCGGCCAAATTCAAATCCTCTAAAATCGCTGAAGATTTTAACCACTGAGAAAAATCTGTTATGGCAAAATAAGGTTTAGCTTGGACTTGCTTCAAGTCCGAGCGAATATGAATTCCGCGCAAATGGATATCGCAAGGATTTAATACTACTATACCACCATAAATTACGCTATCGAAAATTTCAGATTTGGCTTGAATGATTCCTTTGATTGAGCCAAACGTGGCTAAATGAGTTTTGCCTATTCGAGTAATGGTCGCTAAATCCAACGACACTAACTCAACCAAGTGTTTAATGTCGCCTACTTTATAAGCGCCCAACTCCAAGATTAGAATCTGGGTTGTTGTTTCAACTTGAAAAATAGTCAACGGCACCCCGATTTCATTATTATAAGAATTTCGCGGTGCAACCACTGAGAACCGGGATCCTAAAATGTGAGCTAAAAGATCTTTAGTCGTTGTTTTGCCCACTGAGCCAGTTATACCAATGGTAGTCAAATGACCTCTGTGCAGTTCATACCACTTTGTAGCCAACTCCCGCCAAGCTCGCATAGGGTCGTTCACAATAATCAATGAAAGTCTAACTTCGTTTGTCGTATCAAACGAAGCAGTAGGAAAATCCTCATTTGATATTTCGTACTCAAGCGAGGCCGCAATTAGCGAGCTATCGCTTCGTTCTGTCGAACTTCCAGCAGGAGAATTCATTTCCTCTAGCCTAACTTGCATAGTTGACAAAAAAATAGATTGGTCGACCGAATCCCAAAAATTTTGCGAAACCATAGCCGCCAAAGCTCCTCTAGTAAAAGCTGGAGTCAAAAATTCGTGTCCGTCGCGCGTTCCTGGCAACGCTACAAACAATCCGCCAAACTGGATTTCTCTCGAGTCATTGGAAACTGCAGTAATTTCCTTATCGTCTCCAATCAAAACCCCGTCGACCCATGTTGCGATTTGGGAAAGCTGAACACGCATATTTTACCAAGTGGTAGGAAACGGTTCAGTGTCATGAGACGATAAAGGCACATTATTCTGATTCAAAACAAAGTTCATAATATCGCTAAAAATGGGGCCAGCCGTTAGAGCCCCCCAATACTCAACCTTGGGATTACGGAAGAAAATCGAAACAGTGTATTTCGGATCGTCTATAGGCCCTAGGCCAGCGAAAGAAGACATAATTTCATTATAATGTCCATATTTGTCCACTAGTTGAGCCGTCCCCGACTTACCTCCGATTCGATATTTTGCAGTGTCAAAATTAGTAACCAAACCATCTTTTACAACTGATTCCATCATTAAAAGCACATCACTAGCTGTATCCTCAGAAATAACTCGCTGAGATTTCGGACGCTCAAGCTCTGTAACAACACCATGCTCATCTTCCATTCGGTCGACTAGCTGAGGAGTTTGCTTGACCCCATAGTTACCAATTGTCGTATAAGCATTAGTCAATTGCATAGCATTCACAGCGACGCCCTGCCCAAATTTCAATACTAATGCGGTACGATCATCCCAATCTTGCCAATTATGCAAAATCCCCAAAGATTCTCCAGGCAAATTTAATCCTGTAGGCTCGCCATATCCGAATTTTTTCATCCAGGACCAACTCTGTTCATAAGTCAAGTTTTCCGAAGCTAAAAGCGTTCCAACGTTTGAACTATTAGCTAAAATCCCCGCTAAAGTATAACGTTTCATCTCGTGCTTAGACGAATCATGAACTTTTTGATTATTTATAACAATTTGATCTGGGACCCAAAAAGTCGAAGTGGGAGATTGCAAGCCTGTTTCTATCAAAGCAGCCATAGTCAAAACTTTTTCCGTAGATCCAGGTTCAAAAACGGCCGAAGTCACTCGACTACCTTCGTTAGTCACTTTTAGCGATTTCGCATCTGGAGCTTCGGAATCGACCATAGCTAATATTTTTCCAGTTTTAATTTCCTGAACGATAGCCATGCCCCAGTCAGCGTCATTAGTTTTAACCCCTTCGTCAATAGCAGTTTGTACTTTACGTTGAATTTTCGCGTCCAATGTAGTCGAAATGGTTTGTCCTTTAGTTGCTTCAACAATTTCCGAAGGCGCAGAAGGAATTGTATGTCCGTTCAAGCCTTTTTGATAAACCAAAGTACCACTCTTCCCCGTCAATTCCTCATCATAAAGTAACTCTAGCCCACTCAATCCATTCCCATCAGTCCCTACATTTCCTAAAATGGTCGATGCTAAATTTCCGCCAGGGTACGCTCGAGTTGGAACTTGAACCGTTCCTACAATGTGCTTAATGTGTAGTGCCTCGATTTCGCGATTTTGAGTTGGGGTCAAATTCTTTTTTAAAACTACATAACCACTGTCACCAATTAATTTCGGCAATAAATCTTCATATTTAATATCCAAAATTTTGGTTAGCATTTTAGCTATGGCTGGCTCTCCAGTCAAGCCAATCGGTTGTCCATCTATGGAATGACAATCATTTTGGTTATATTCATTACAATCGCTAGGTTTAAAAATTCTAGCAGCGTTTTGATCAACATAAACTAAATATCGATCGACTGTCGTCGCTAAAATTTCACCATTACGATCCACAATGTCCCCTCGTACACCAGGATACTCGCGACTAGTCGTCAATTCTGCTAATGCTGCAGCGTGCCACGTTTGCGCTTCAACGACCTGAATAATGTATAATTTCGAAAACCCCATAACCAGCAATAAAACAAATACTGCTCCTAAAATTCGAGTGTTTCGTAGACTTCGTTTCCGGTAATCCGAAGTAGGATTCGTAGTTTTATTCGGTTTCAGCTTCGTACCAGCTAAAGAATTATTAAAATTGGCAGTAAATGATTTTGATTTGGATAATTTCGACCCCATATTGCCACCTTTCGTGTAACCGCGACTTTGATTTGCCTGCGTAACTCGTAGATTTTCATCATAATTCATGTTTTCACTATGAACGGATGTTTTCGATCCTTCCGATTTGGAATGGATAAAGTCAAATGTTCGAGGGGATTGATTCATTTTGATAAGTCCACAACTTTATAGTCTTTTGGATACAGCAATCCGTATTTTTTGACTAATTTATCCAAAGATGAACGTTTTTGAGCAATATTCAAATTGACTTGTTGCAAATCTTGATTGATCAAGGCAATCTGTCCTTCGATTTCTTCATTGACATACGACATTTGATTATTTAACGTCGACAAAAAAACTTGGGCAATTAAAGTAAAGCTGAATACTAAAATTACTGCGAACCCCGCTTTTCCCGCTCGATTACTTTTCGGCGCTAATTTTACTTTCTTTAACTGGATAGCTTTAGTCTCATATCCTTCATGGACAACTCGTTCAGGGCGGCGCGACACCGCAGGTAAAGCAGACATTAATGTATCCTTTGAACTGCGCGTAAACGAGCGCTATGACTTCTGGAATTATATTCTTGCTCTTCAATTTTGGGCATTATTGCCTTAGCATTACGATTGATCGAAAGGAAATTCGGTTCAACCTCGGAAAGGTTCGCTCCTAAGATAGAATCTGGCACATTAGTCAAAGACTTGAAATAATATTTTACCAATCGATCTTCTAATGAATGATAACTTATTACAGCGATAATTCCACCGACTGTCAAATATTTAACTGCTTTTTCGAGTCCGAATTTCAACATAGGGATTTCATGATTGATTTCAATGCGTAAAGCTTGATAAACTCGTTGAATAATTGGCGCTGGATTTTTTCCTTTTGGAATCGATTTCTTAATAATCTCGTTTAACTGAGCTGTTGTATCAATATTTTGTTTAGCACGTGCTTTAATAATCGCCTTAGCAATTAAGGGTGCGTAACGTTCCTCAGAGTTTCCACGGAAAATTTCAGTCAATTGAAATTGGTCAACTGTATTTAGATATTCGTGAGCATCTTCGGGGTCAGCTTGATCCATTCGCATATCCAATTTGTCAGAATTGCGCCAAGAAAAACCGCGTTTAGGATTATCAATTTGCATTGAAGACAGTCCAAGATCGAAAAAAAATCCCGACACTGAATTAATTTTATTCACACCTAAAACCTCGTCAAGCCGGTCAAAAGTATCATGAGCTAAAGTGATCCGTTCAGAAAATTCAGATAAATTACTTTCGACGTAATCAATAGCTTCGCTATCGCGATCGATTCCAATGATTTTCAAATGAGGATACAAATTCAACATATACTTTGCATGCCCCCCCAAGCCGACAGTTGCGTCCACTAAAACGGGTTCCTTTTGCTCCATAACTGGTCGAAAAATTTCCCCTATTTCATACTTTAGGACCGGAATATGTTCATAAGCGTTAACCACGCGAGCCCCTTACGTATTCGTCCCATCGCTGGGGCGCCCAAATTTTCATACGGTTACCCGACCCTGTCAAAGTAACCTCTCCGCCTTCGACTAAGCCAACCGACCCGCGCATATGAGGGGTTAATAAAAAACGTCCTAATTTATCTAAAGAAGTAACATAGCCGCTGAAAAAACGATCTTGGCGACGAGTATTTTCAAAGTCTGTAACATCCAATTTCTGAATAACTTCGCGTAACTTATTAAATTCTGGCAAAGCATAAATCACTAAGTTTTCTTCATCTCCGTAAGTCACATATAAACCTGCTTCAAAAACCGCCCGATAGCGCTTAGGAATAATTAAACGACCTTTTGGATCAAGGGACAAATCAAAAGTACCTAGCAACAATCCATCAGTCAGATCGAAAATTTGTTCATGAAACACCACTAATATACACTTTACACCACTTTACTTCTAAAAACCAAATTAATTATGACAAATTTTAATTTTTGCACGAGTTTTAACCATCGTGACAGTTTTAATTTGACTAATATTTTTTTATTTTTACAATTATCTATTCAGGATCAACAATCCGTCAGTCAGGCAATTGATCAAAAGCAATCTGAGGTCAAAACGCAGCTGAGTTACATGAAATCGCTTGAAGTCATGGCTCACTAAGCGAATTTGTCACATCCCGAGACATCAAATAATTCCCAATTCCTGTAAACTAGCCTTGAAGGTGTCGGGCGACAGCGGTTGAAACTTTTCGGCTGAGGAAAGTCCGGACATGGTAGAGCAAAGTTGTGGGGAAGCCCACCTGGAGTGATCCAAGGACAAGTGCAACAGAAAACAAACCGCCTTTTTCATAAGGTAAGGCTGAAACGGTGGTGTAAGAGACCACCAGCAATTCGGGCGACCGAGTTGGCTAGGTAAACTCAACTTCATGCAAGGTCAAGTATAGGGACGTTGAAGCTGCTCGTTGAGTCCCAGGGTAGACTGCATAGAGAAATTGTCGTCGATTACAGAATCCGGCTTATAGACACCTTCACCATAATTAATTTATTCTATAATTCTTTCCGGCTTGAAGCACGAGAACGAATATAATACTTTTTCAATTCACTCAAAACCAAAATGACTAGACTAAAAAAGGTGCAAATCAACCACTGCCAAATCGAAAGGTTGGTGGTGGAAAAGGCCACATTGAAAATCGGAACGTTGATTACCAAAATTTGTAACAATACCGACAAACCAATCGAGGCCAAAAGAAAACGATTACGAGAAAATTCGAAGAATATGGAATGAGTTTCGGAGCGAGACCCCAAAGCATAAACCATTTCCGTAAAAACTAACATAGTAAACCCCATCGACCGAGCAGCATCTAAATCATGTTGTAAATCGGCATTACCGTTAAGAAAATCAGCAAATTCCGTAGGGACGATCCCTCCAGGCAAACTCATGTCGATAGCCAACAACCCAAAAATTGCCATAATGAACCCAAAAATAATTATATCGGCCCATATTTTGAAGTCAATAATATGGGTACCCAGCGCCCTAGGCGGTTGTTTCATCACATCATCTTCTGTAGCATCCATCCCTAAAGCCAATGCTGGAGCAGAATCTGTTAACAAATTAATCCATAAAATCTGAGTCGCAGTCAAAGCGCTCACCATTACTCCTTGAGCCGGATCTTGCAAGCCGATTACCGCTGAAAAAATAACCCCAAAGAAAATAATGAACACCTCTCCGGAATTAGTCGCTAAAAGAAACCGGATTGACTTACGAATGTTGTTAAAAATAATTCGGCCTTGTTTAATTGCTGCGACGATCGTCGCAAAATTATCGTCAGCCAAAATCATTTTAGCGGTTCCTTTTGTCACTTCTGTTCCTGTGATCCCCATCGAAATTCCAATATCAGCTTTTTTGACCGCTGGCGCATCATTGACCCCGTCTCCAGTCATGCCGACAATATTGCCAGCTTTTTGCAATAACGAAACTATTCGAAACTTATGCTCTGGAGCCACTCGCGCATAAACATTAATAGTCTGCAAAGCCTTGCCTAAATCCGTATCAGTCATCTCTTCGATTTCAGCTCCCGAAAGAGCGAAAGCCGATAAATTATCTCGAATTGAAACTCCCGGCTCGATAATTCCTAAATCTTGAGCGATTTTAGCCGCAGTCAAGGGATGATCTCCAGTTATCATAATCGTACGCACTCCCCCACTTTTAGCTTCAGCAATGGCTTTTTTAGCTTCAGGGCGAGCTGGATCGATAATTCCAAAGGTTGCTACATAAATTAAATCTTCTTCAAAAGATTCCAAATGTTCAAAATTTTGAGGATCAATTTTAGACCAGTCTTGCGCAGAAATTTGCTTGAACGCCACGCCTAAGTTCCGGTAGGCTTGATCCGATAAATCATCAATTCCTCGTTTAATAATTTCTCGAACTTTTGGACTTAATTTGTGGATTTTTTCGCCGTCGAAATAAAAATTACAACGTTCCAATAAAACATCGGGAGCGCCTTTAGAGGCCACGACTAAATCTTGAAGTTCAGATTTTTCTTGAACGATCACAGTCATACGCTTACGAACTGACGAGAAAGGGATTCGCGCTAAAGTCTGAGTATTTTTAATAATTTCTTCGTACGAACCAGCTGCGACGGCGGCATCAATTAGCGATGTCTCAGTTGGATCCCCAATCGCTTGACGAGTATCCCAATTGTAAGCTGCTTCATTAGCTAAAGCTCCAATACGTAAAGCGATTTTTTGAACAGACGGCAAAGCAGTTTTACCATCAACGCCAACCAGTTCTTCGACTTTCATTTGATTTTTAGTGAGCGTACCGGTTTTATCCGAACATATGATGTTGACTGATCCTAAAGTTTCGACTGAATGCAATTTTTTTACGATGGCATTTCGCTTAGCCATAGTTTGAACACCAATAGCCATCACAATCGTCAAAATTGCAATCATCCCCTCAGGAACCGCCGCGACAGCTAAAGAAACGCCTAATAACAGTGTTTGAATCACTGAATCGAAAGTCGGAATTCCTTGCATCAATAAAACTGTCGCTATTACAACTACTGCAATAATGCTGACTAAAACAGTCAGCCTCCGACCTAAACGATCCATTTCAATAGTCAAGGGAGAAGGCTGCTCTTGAGTTTCTTGAAGCATCGTAGCGATTTTACCCACTTCAGTATCCATGCCGGTCCTGACGATCACGGCCCGAGCCGATCCTAATGTAACTTCAGTCGAAGCAAAAACCATATTCGTTCGATCCCCTAAAGCGACTTGATCGGGGATAACTGCCGTGGTTTTATGAACTGGAACGCTCTCGCCAGTCATAGACGATTCAGCCACATAAAAATTGGAAGCTTCAAACAACCTCGCATCAGCTGGAACAATGTCTCCTTCAGCTAGTATCAATATATCGCCTGGAACGCATTGGGATACGTTGATTTTTTGCGGTTGACCGCTTCTAAGGACTAAGGCCTGGGGAGCGCTCAACGACTTCAACTCATCCAAAGCTTTTTGGGCTTTGGACTCTTGGACATAACCAATAATGGCGTTTAAAATCAATATCGCAGCAATCACAATGGTGTCATATGGCACGCCCCCTTCATGTCCTACCAAAAAAACCACTAAAGAAATAGCCAAAGCAAACAATAATAAATAAACTAAAGGACTCTTAAATTGTACTAGAAATTGTAAGACCTTTGAAGGTTTGGGAGGTTCAGCAAGTTCGTTTAGACCATACTTACGTTGACGGTCCTCAACCTGAGCAATGGTCAAGCCTTGTTCAAAACGAACATCTAAATCATGAGCGACACTTTCACTATCTTTTTGAAAAAAATCCATTAGATGATTTCAGTTTAACCGTAGATGAATTATTTTTTGGGGTTTGCAACAAAACTTGAAGCTAAAAATCGATAAAAGTCAGCTGACGTATCAACTTTGATTCTAGTCATCGCCTAGAGTTATTCGTAATCCGCCTACCATCTTGGTGATTTGATTATAAATCAAAGCGAAAATAACGCTTAGTATGGTCATAGTTACAGTAAAAATCACTGAAAGAATCAACATGAAAGCTAAAATATTACCGAATCCTAATATGCTCAAAACGTCAACTTGTCCAGAGCTAAAACCACTCCCACTAACCCAGTTTGCTATTGAAGAAAACATGCCACTTAAATTTAAAACTAGCCACAATGACATTACTGCCACAGTCAAAATCAAACCAACAACTAAAGATAAAGGAAAAGCGATTTTTGCGGCTGATAAAGGAGAAATCCTTTGAATAACCACGTTCATACGTCTGGGCGCCACTAGCTCGGCATCATTAGCATTCCCATTATTGGAACTCATGGGATTTTCCAGGGTTAAACTATCCGAAGCATCAGATTGTAAACTGTTCGAAACAGCTTTCTTAAGGGTCGATAATTTTGAAACTCTAGAAGTTGTTTCCGACGATTTTGGAACGCCACTGGGAGCAAATGAACGTAAAGAATCGGCCGTTCCAGACCGAGTTTTAGGAGCAAAAGTTTTGACTTCAATGGGCTCTGACGAATCGGACTTTGTCTTGTCCATAACATTTCTGGTCGAGTTTGAAGGATTTTTTTTATCAGCTTCACTCGCACTTCGAAGCGTTTTAGCACTACGACTCTTAGTCTTTACAGAAACTGTCCTCACATCACTTAATAAATCTTCACTAACCATCAACCTCCGATTCAACTATTTGTGATCCAGTTAAATTGAATTCCTTATCATCGCCGGCCAACTCGCTTTCGTGCTGAATACCGACGCGCTCGAAATTTTTTGCAATATCCATAATTCGATCACCTTCATTCATTTTAGCAAAAACTACCCCGCGCGCATAGCGCCCTTGTTGAGATACTTCCTGCGCTAAAGAACGAACTACTTTACCACTCTCCATAATTCCTAAGACCTCATCATGTTTATCCACCACCAGCGCACCCACTAATTCGCCTTGATAGTCTTGAAATTTGGCAAGTTTTACGCCTAATCCGCCTCGATTCGTTTTTCGAAAAGCTTCTACTGGCGTACGCTTAGCGTATCCTCCTGTCGTCACCACCAATAAATCCCAATCTGGACCTGCATCTTTAGGCAAAACATCGGCCGCAAGCATTTGGTCGCCAGGTCGTAAACGCATGCCTCTTACCCCAACGCTCGCACGAGCCGTTGGTCTAATATTTTGGTTATTAGCCTCAAATTTAACTGCCTGAGCTTTCCGAGAGACCAAAATAATAGTATCGTCATCGTTGATTAATTTTGCTGACACTACCTCATCAAGTTGATGGTCATGATCAATATTCAAGTTTACAGCAATAATTCCATGAGAGTGTACTTTACTATATTGGACTAAAGGCGTTTTTTTAACTTTGCCCGATTTTGTAGCAATCAAAAGGTATTGTGCAGCTTCGAAATTGGGAATATCTAGAATTTGAACCACTTTTTCTTCAGGTTGTAATTCTAAAAGATTAGCTACATGTTGTCCTTTAGTGTCGCGACCAGCTGCAGGAACTTCATAGCCTTTTGCACGATACATCCGGCCTAAATTAGTGAAAAATAACAAATGGTGATGGGTTGTTGTAGAAAAGAAATTTTGAATCAAATCGTCATCTCGAATTTTTACGCCTTGAATGCCTTTACCGCCCCTATGTTGAGTCCGATATAAATCCAAATTGGTTCGCTTAATCATCCCACCTCGCGAAACCGTAATTACAATTTCTTCTTCTTTGATGAAAGCTTCATCCGAAAGTACTCCTTCTTCTGGAAGGATCTGAGTTCTGCGTTCATCGCCGAACTCTTCAACAATTTGGTCTAATTCTTGACCCACAATAGAACGCTGACGTTCAGGAGTATCCAAAATATTTTGCATTTCACTAATCAAAACTTGCAACTCATTATTTTCTTTAGTAATTTTTTCTTGCTCTAATGCTGCCAATCTCGACAATTGCATAGCCAAAATCGCTTTAGCTTGCGTATCATCAATCGCCAAAAGATCAATCAAGCCGACCCTAGCTGTTTCAACATCTTTCGAAGCCCGAATCAACTTCACTACTTCATCGATTCGAGACAATGCTTTAAGATAGCCTTCTAAAATATGCGCACGTTCTTGAGCTTTACGCTGAATAAAAATCGAACGTCTTTGAATGACTTCAATTTGATGTTTTACCCAGTACTTAATAAACATATCCAAAGCCAAAGTTTTAGGAACTCCGTCAACCAACGCTAACATGTTACAACCAAATGTATCTTGCAAACTGGTATGTTTATATAAATTATTTAAAACCACTTTAGCCACAGCATCTCGTTTCAAGGTGATTACAATGTTTAAACCTTCGCGCCCTGAGGAGTAATCGTCAATAGCGGAAATTCCGGGAATCACATCATTTTTAACCAAATCTTCGATCCGTTCCAATAAACGATCAGGGTTAACTTGATAAGGAAGCTCTTTGATAACTAATTGAATTTTCGAGCCAGTTTCAATAACATCCACTACCCCTCGCATAGTTACACAACCACGGCCAGTAGTATAGGCCGAAATTATGCCGCCTCGGCCGATAATATACCCTCCCGTAGGAAAATCCGGACCAGGAACAATTTTCAACAATTCGTCTAACAACTCACGGCGGGGCATGTCAAAATGTTCTAAATAGTAATGCACTGCTAGAGCGATTTCGCGTAAATTATGGGTCGGGATGTTTGTAGCCATTCCGACAGCGATTCCCGAAGATCCGTTGACTAAAAGATTGGGAAAGCGCGACGGTAAAACCACTGGTTCAGTCGAACGACCGTCATAAGTTTCCATAAATTCGACAGTTTCTTTATCAATGTCGCGCACCACTTCCATGGCTAAACGTCCCATCAAACATTCTGTATAACGCATAGCGGCCTGTTTGGAATCACCTCGCCCGCCAAAATTTCCCTGTCCATCAATTAAAGGATAACGCAAATTCCAATCTTGGGCCATTCGGACCAAAGTATCGTAAATCGCCACATCCCCATGAGGATGATAATTACCCATTACATCCCCGACCACACGCGCACATTTATAAAATTGTCGGCGACTGCCTTGACGATCTGAGTAATAATGACCCGCGTACATGCCATACAAAACCCGCCGGTGAACTGGTTTCAAACCATCTCGAACATCAGGTAAGGCTCGACCTACAATTACCGACATAGAATAATCCAAATAGGAACTCTTCATTTCAGTTTCAAAATCTACGGGAATAATTTTAAAGTCGTTTTCTTCAGGTTTATGAGATACTACATCTTCTTCAGTCATATACTAAATCAGTTTAGCTTAACGCATCAACACCTTCGCCTTAATTGTAAATGAATCGCGGTTGCATGTAAATTTGGGTGGGATTTAAATTTCCCCTATATAATAATATTACGCACATTGCTTTAAACCTTTGCGATTTTCCCAATACGGATCCCAATTTTTATTATAGTCTAACAC
>JAITFB010000063.1 GCA_031281695.1 Candidatus Servula neotermitis | reverse complement strand
AGTGTCACGGTTACTGTGGTTCGCGACGGAAAACTGTTGGACATAAAAGTTGAACTTACTGAAGCTACGACTCCCAGCTCCGAAGCGACTAACACCCCCAATCCCGAATACCCAAACGGTGGCGGAGACGGAACTAATAGCGGTGGTGGTGGATTTTTCGATCCATTTTGGGAATGGTTTTACGGAAGGCGGTAATAATAGTATAAAGTTTTCATTTTTCCTTTCTTCCCCCGGCCTAACCAGCCGGGGGTTTTCTTTAGGTGGGGAGCATTAGACAATTTTTTAAAATGTAATTTTCTTTTTTTACTAACAGCCGACCAACTCAGGGTGCCGACTCGTATCGAGCGAATGCTAAAATAAAGGTATGGTATTCCAACGCGCAGGTCAACTTCCTTTAGCTGAAGATTTGGTCGATGTAGATAAATTATTAGAGGCTTATTCAGCAAACCAGCCTGATCCTAGCGATCCTAATCAAAGAGTACATTTTGGGACCTCAGGTCATCGGGGCTCATCGTTTAAAAACTCATTCAACGAAGCGCATGTGGTCGCTATGACCGAAGCTTTAGTAGAATATCGCCAAAAAGCCAAAATTCAAGGCCCGATTTTTATTGGGTTCGATACTCATCCTTTATCAGTCCCAGCTGCGCGCACAGCTTTTGAAGTGCTGGTCGCTCATGATGTCACAGTATTTTACGATTCGAATCGCTCTTATACTCCTACGCCTGCGGTTTCGCATGCGATTTTGCGATACAATCGGCCTAAATCGGGTTCGCCTTTTCCAACCAACGGAAAAGTCGCTGACGGAATCGTAATTACCCCATCTCATAACCCGCCGACTGATGGAGGATTTAAGTATAATCCGCCTAATGGGGGACCTGCGGATGAAACTGTAACCTCTTGGATTGAGCGACGTGCCAATCAGATTTTAGAACAAGGCTGGGCCGAGGTGCCTTTAGTCCCTTTTGAGAAAGCAATTGAAACGGAAAACTGTTTGAAATACGATTTTAAACGCACGTATATTGAAGAACTGCAAAATGTAGTAGATCTCGAACTGATTCGCAAATCAGGGGTTAAAGTAGCGACCGATACTTTAGGCGGCGCTGTACTCTATTATTGGCCGGAAATTATTGACTATTATAAATTGGACTGGGAAGTGATTCATCCTGACTTAGATCCGACCTTTGCTTTTTTGACTTTAGATTGGGATGGGAAAATTCGGATGGATTGCTCTTCTCCTTATGCTATGGCTGGCTTGAATCGCTATTTGGAACAAAATCCTCAATTTGACTTAGCGACTGGAAACGATGGCGATTCTGATCGCCACGGAATTGTGACCAAGTCTGGTTTAATGAATCCAAATCACTATTTAGCAGTAGCGATCGATTATTTGTTTCAAAATCGTCCAAATTGGCCGGTTAAGGCCGGAGTTGGTAAAACTTTAGTGTCCAGCTCTCTGATTACTCGAGTAGCCGACGGAATTCGACGTGAATGTATCGAAGTTCCGGTGGGATTTAAATGGTTTGTTAGTGGTTTATTAGATTCGTCGTTAGGATTTGGAGGAGAAGAATCGGCCGGCGCTTCATTTTTGCGTAAAAACGGTTTAGTTTGGACAACTGATAAAGATGGCCCAATTATGTGTTTGCTGGCTGCCGAAATTATGGCTAAAACCGGAAAGTCGCCTAGCGAATATCATCAAGATTTGGTGGATAAATACGGCGACTCTTGGTATAAACGAATTGATGCTCCCGCGACTCGTGAACAAAAAATTCAATTAGCTAAATTGTCAGCGTCCGATGTAACTCATTCAGATCTGGCAGGAGAACCAATTGTCGCAAAATTAACTGAAGCACCTGGAAATCATGCTCCCATCGGCGGCTTGAAAGTTGTAACTTCAGATGCTTGGTTTGCTGCCCGTCCTTCTGGTACCGAAGATTTGTATAAACTTTATGCTGAATCTTTTAAGTCGGAACAGCATTTACAAGAAGTGTTAGATGCTGCTCAAACTTTGGTTTCATCGGCCATTTTGAGCTAAAGATTTCTTAGAGTACTTGGTTTTGCGTTTAATTATGTTCATTCCAGCGATATTATGTTTGAGCTCAAAGACTAGGATTTTAAAACTGAAATTTATTTATAAAAAATTTGATTTTTTTGTGATTTCTCTTGCACCATGATTGTTTTTAGTTTAAAATTAAATTGTGGTTGAAAAAATATACCACGCTAAAGTCGCAATCTAATAGGTCGAAGTCACGTTCTGTGACGATTGAGGTCAAAACAAAGCAATGCAAAATTGATTAATTGCTACATTGAATGAGTTTGCCTCAGGCCAATTTTCAAAAAAATTGCCTGACGGTTAGTAAGCTCCGGGCTTGGCTAGGTCAGACCTCCCTACGTCAGGACTCGGTGGAAGACCCCGGCTTCGGCCGGGGTTTTTAAATGAACTTCGAGCTAAGAGCGTTAGCCGATGCATGTTCTTCTCATGATCCTGATTTTTGAAGAATCATCGATCACATACCTTGGTATATCTTTAGGCTGATTTTTTTTTGGAGGCCAAAAATTATTTAAAGTTTTATTATACGATGACTTCCAGTATCGATTCATTGCTTCATGATTGCTCGACTAATTCTTGATTCTTGACATTATATAATTTTATTCTGTTTGGTTATTTTTATACTTCGGGGTAATCTAAACAAGGGACTACAGGCTTACAGGGTCTCATATGCCAAATTAAATTACAGAAAGGAAAATTATGGCTACAGGTGAGTATAACAGAAATAAACCTCACGTTAATGTTG
>JAITFB010000062.1 GCA_031281695.1 Candidatus Servula neotermitis | reverse complement strand
TCCCTTCAACCTGGAGTGAGCTAGGCCGCGGCACTTCCGACAAACCTTTCGAGGTTTCCAGCGGATCCGAATTAGATTGTATGCGTCAATTAGTCAACTCCGATGCAGTATTCGACTTTGACCAAGACACTACCCTAACTTTCCGGCGCGGTCAAAATTGGCGAGCTTCCGGAGTCTTGGACATTAGTGGCTACGGCGACGAAAACGGTTGGATTCCCATCGGCTTAGAGCTAACGCCCGCCTCTGTATTTAGTGGCACTTTCACTGGCCCAGCCATAATTTCAGGATTGGCCATTAACCGCGATGAAGCTTATCAAGGTTTGTTTGGCGCTGCAAATGATGTAACTATTTCGCATATTGGACTAATCAACGGTGAGATTACCGCTTCTAGCGATGCTGGGGCTCTCATTGGGATCGCTAGCGGTCAGAGTTCCACGGTTGCCAATATTTACAATACTGTAAAAGTTCACTCCACTTCTAGTGACATAGTTGCTGGAGTGATTGGCTGGGGAGGGCTGATTGTTTTTAAACAGATTTTAAATCTATCCGATGTGACAGGTCATAACGCTAAAGCTGTCACTGCTGCTACCTCTTTTACTAAGGATTTTCTTTATCGTTGGTTCGGTGCCTCCAGACAAGCGAATGTTTATGATCCATTTCAAGGTAATACACCGTACAATCATGATGGCGAGGCTGTTAATTGCTCTCAATTCGCCGATCCCGGCTGGTGGGACACTAATCTAGGTTTCACGGCTGACACTGGTTGGGATTTAGCAGCAATCGGTGATGGATATTTGCCAGTACCGACAGGAGTTACGCCAGCGACAGACAACGTACCTTACCAATGCATGACTTCTATCACTTCCAACGATCTGACCAACGCAGATCTCGATTCTGATCTGGATTGGTTGCCTTATGCTTCTAATATCACTGATCAAACTGAAACTTATGCTTATCGCTATGCCGCTAATAACCAAGCCAGCCAAACCTATACTTTCGGTAAAACTGACAGTCGCACCCAAATTACCCAGCGCTATATCAATGCTTTGGTTCAAACTCTTCCACCAGCCGAAGGTGATGTTACAATCACCCAAATTACCCCTTTGCCTTTAGAGCTTTCTTATTCTGGAGTCGCAGTCGGAAAAGATGAAGGCGATTTGATCCACGACTCTTCATTGTCGGCTTATGTCGTTGATACTCCATTTTTAGCCACCTGCGGAAGCGCCGAAACCAACACTGGTATCGGTCGCAATTACGGAACGACAGCCAGTCCGTTCCTGATCGAAGACGGCAGCGATTTAGCTTGTATGCGCGACCTGGTCAACGCGGGCGATTGGGGATTTGAGCAAGATAGTTCCACCACTTTCGTTTATCGAACTGCTGGAAAAACTTGGTCAGCCTCTGGAGTGATCGATTTGAGTGCTTACTCTGACACTAATGACGGCAAAACTGGTTGGGAACCCATTGGCTTGGATGCGACTGACCAAAAAGTTTTCTCTGGCACTTTCACAGGTCCAGCCATAATTTCCGGTCTGAAAATTTCTCGAACTGACAGCAATTACCAAGGGTTATTTGGCGCAGTAAAATCTAGCAGTTTGGCAAATTTAGGTTTAGTAAACTTCAACCTGAGTGCAGCTGCTGGGGAAAACGTAGGCGCGCTAGTCGGTTCGGCCGCTGGTTCTACTATCAGTTCAATTTACGCTTCTGGAATAGTCGCTGGAACGTCAGCTAAGACCGCCGGAATTGTCGGCGCAAGCAGTGGCGATGGCTCGAACATTTCTAAACTACTGTATCTGGGCGACGTTTTAAATACTAATAATGACGCTCACGCAGTCGTAGGTCTCGGTACTGTCGATAAGCTCTACCGCTGGCAAGGTGTTTCCAGCAAATCTGATACTTACGCGCCTTTCTCTGGCAACGCTTCCACCGACCCTGATGGCTTAGCTATCAATTGTTCAACTATGACCGCCGACTCTTTGTGGTCTAACAATTTGGGCATCGATGAGACTAACGGCTGGGATCTCGATGGCATCAGCACAGGCTATTTGCCGGTACCAACTGGAGTTACACTGACACCTATTCCGGATAATTTTACATTTTCCTGTATGACCAGCATCACTTCCAACGATGTGACTAACGCCGCCATCACCTCCAAAGATTTGGATCTGGTGCCTTATGCAACTAACTCTGACGAAACTGTCACTTATGCTTACCGTTATTCTGCCCAAAATAACTCTGCCCAAACAATCACTTTCGGGGATGACGAGCACGCAACTGGCAAATCTTATATGTATATCAATTCCATCACTGAATTAGCCCCCGCCCAAACCTCGCCGGACGATGTAATTAGTTTGACTACGACTGTGCCTTTGCCTTATGAACTCTCTTATTCAGGAACTAATGAGTCCGATCTAACTGATTTAATTCAGGACACTACAGTTTCGGCTTACGTGATTGGGACCCCTTTCGGCGTCACTTGCTTAGATAATATAAACCGATATGACATTGCTATGCATTCAGGAACTGAAGAGGATCCTTTCCTAGTCAGCACAGCCACCGATTTGGCTTGTATGCGCGATTTGGTCAATTCAGACGCTTGGGGTATCAGCCAAGCTGGAACCATCTTTAAGTATCGAACTGGTAAAAACTGGCGAGTTAGCGGAGACTTCAGTCTAATTGCTTATACGCCAGGCTCAATTATTTCCCCTAAAGGCTGGCTTCCGATTGGAACTGAAGCGTTGCCTTTCAGCGGGACTTTTACTGGCGACAGCGGTCCTCGACATGCTTCAGCCAATATCTCTGATTTGGGAATTGACCGCGATGCAAATCAACAAGGGCTATTTGGCGTAGTTGAAGACTCCAGCATCTCGAACTTAAACTTACGAGGCTCAATCATTGGGCAAAGTCAGGTCGGGGCTTTAGCTGGAAGCATAGATAGTTCAACTATATCCAATCTGGTAAGCTCTGTGGAAATCAAAGTTGATGCCGGAGTCTGGCCGTCTTATGCTGGCGGAATCGCAGGCTTGGTAAAGAATTCCCAAGTTGAACAAATCACTTTTAGTGGATCAATTTCCGGCTACTATTCAACTGGTGGAATCATTGGGTCCTTAGAAAATTCTCAAGTTACTCAGGTCGTAAATCAAGGGTCGGTCGCTGGAAACGCGCCTGTTGGAGGCATCGTTGGAACTGTAACCAATTCCGTGTTAAGTGAAATTCTAAACACTGGAAATGTAGCTGGATCTGCATCTATAGGAGGGATCGCCGGAGACTTAGCGCAATCCAGCATTATCCGTAAAGCTCTGAACTCCGGAACCATTTACGGAGCCACCTCCGCTGGAGGAATCGTAGGCTATTCTTTCGGCTCCAACCAACTGACTGAGTCAGTCAACGCTGGAAATGTAACCGGAAATTCTTACGCTGGGGGTATCGTCAGTTCTGGCGTAAATACTGACATTTTCTCCAGCCTAATCAATTTAGCAGAGTGGGTCGTAGGGCAAGGCGAAGTGGTCGCTTTAGTTCCAAACACCGGCCAGCTCAACCGACTTTATCGGTGGTTAGGCCTTTCCAGTTCTAGCCAAAACTATCAGTCTTTTAACGGTGATTCAACTTCCGGAACTAACGGCGCGCAAGTTAATTGTTCTAATTTCTCTGAGCAGAATTGGTGGACTAACACCCTCGAATTTAACGCTCAGGATTGGAACCTCGATTCCGTCGGCGCAGGATATTTGCCGATGCTGAAAAATCTCGCACGACTAATTCCGAATTCCCAGCTTTTAATTCCTTACCAATGCATGGTTACAGTTTCGACCAATGATATTGCGCGAGGATCCGCTGGCCCTAATCCAGGGACTGGCATTACTCAAACCACAGTGGTCAATCCTAATACCAAAATTTATCGCTATCCAGCCAATTTGAACATTCTGACTTTTTCCGCTCAACCAGCTCAGGACCAAGGACTGGCCGATTGGTCCATCGCTCAAGATTTATCAGGGGTTCCGCCTAAGGTTTTTTCAGCTCCGCCAGCTGGTCTCAGCTTCACTTTTCCGGATCCAGCTAAAAATGCATTAATCATTGCTGACCAAACTTTAGCAGCGCATTTTGAACCGCTGTTTCGAGTTAATTTCAATACCAACGGCGGGACTTATGTTGAAGCTCAAATTATCCCCAACGGAAATACTGCGACTGAACCTTTACCGCCCTCCAAAACCGACTCGACATTCATCGGTTGGTATCTTGACTCCAACTTTTCCGGAAGCCCTTTCGATTTTGCGTCAACTCCAATTGTTTCCGACATTGAACTCTTCGCGCGGTGGCAATGGAATTTCGATCCTCAATCTTATGTGAATCAGGTCGAATTGAGTGTGAGCGATCACGATCTATCTTTGGATTGGAAATTCCCAGAGGCGACTGGTTTCAATGCTCTATATTCATTAGCTAATCCGCTCCAGGGTTTTATCCAAACCGGCAGCTTTGGCGATCCGCAGGGACAATTGAACCTAGGATCTAAGTTCGCAGGAACCTACACTATCGTGGTCGAAGGAACAATTACCTATGGCCAAACCACGACCGCCTTCAGTAGAACGACCAGCACTGTGATTCCATTAACTGAACAAAAATCTCCTTCAAGCGTCAGTTTTCCTGATGTAAATACTACAGCTAAAACCGTCAAATACGATGGTGTCAAGAAAGCTGTCAAAGTTCCAGCAGTGAACCAAGCTCGACTTGATTCAATCAAATGGCTGGCTGGCTATGGCGTAACGGTCGGCTCCGGTAGCAGCGGAGGAAAGGCCACTTATCGGCCTCAAGACCCTGTCAACCGCGGAGCCATGGCTCAGTTTCTCCAAAAACTAGCTGGCTTTAGCGATGAGAATATCGCAACAGCCTTTAGCGCGAAATCCACTAAGATTACTGACATCAGCCAATTCAAGTCCAACAATTCCGCTCGGTATTATGCAATCTTGTGGTTAGCTGACATTGGCATTACAGTGGGTTGTAATGTCGATGGGACAAAATTCTGTCCTAACAGTCCTGTTACGCGCGGCGCAATGGCGGAGTTTATGCAAAAGTTCGCAGGCCTCGAACCTAGCCCAGCCAACGTCAGCGATTTTCCAGATGTTACGACTGGCGGCATTTCAATTTCTTACGATGGATTCAAAAAGACCGAAAAAGTTCCCGCTCTAAATGCGAATCGCATCGGCGCTATCAACTGGATGAAAACTGCCGGAATCACGGTCGGTTCAGGTAAATCGAACGGTAAAGACACCTACCGTCCTCAGGACCCTGTGAATCGCGGGGCCATGGCTCAGTTTATGCATAAATTGGCCTATGCTGTAGGTTCAACAACTATCGAGCCCGTTTAATTTGAGTATCAATAATCCTTAACTAAGACCGCGCCTCGCGGGATAATTGTATTCCTGTAACGCTAACTCTATTGTTTCGTTTGGACAACTCGTTTGAGGAATTAGGAATTAAGGGTTCGTTGTGTGGGGTTGGCGTTAGTGAGGGAGCCGTTGCGTTCGTGAAAGATATGTTGGGTGAGAGGACGGATACATCGATCCGCCCCTACGACATGGGATTAGGTTTGGGTTATGTGAGTTGGTCGGGGGTTAAGCCGGTAAATCTTTGAATCGTTGCTGGATCCATACCCTCAGCATTCATCGCCCTTGCGATATCAAGTTGCTTTTGCTGGAGGCCTTCCTCGCGGGCCCAGCGAAGGTCGTCGTTATAATTGAGATTTGCATAATGCTCACGGGCATACGCAAAAATCATATCCTCGGAACTACTCAGTTCTTCGACATCGTCCCATACTTTACGCGTGTCGGCAAAGGTTGCATTAGCCATAAATTCCTCCTTGTCCTTAGCTCCAATAATCCCTAACCAAGACCGCGCTTCGCGGGATAATTGTCTTTCTTTAATGTTAACTCTATTGTTTCGTTTAGGCAACTCCAATGTAATCAACCGCAGGTCATTAGAATGCACAGTTCCCAACACTGGATCACTTACGAAACTATCGTGCATTGGATATTCATCGTCATATAGTATAAAATCTAAAATATTGATACTGATAGTCTGCCTCAATTGATCATAGTTTTGACCTTTGTTCAATTGGTCACCATATAATCTTGAAGCATAGTATAAAGTCCTTTGACGTATATTCGGTTGTTTAACCACTTGAATTTCAATATTTACACGCATTTGATCAGGCAGGGCAAGAACAACATCCAATAACGGACGTTTTTGATTTGCTCTTTGAATACTCAGTTCTGTCTTCGGAAATTGAATACCTTTGAACTCCGATTTATCTCTCTTTAGTATATATGACAAAAACGAAATCGCGTGCTCTTTACGTTTTTCTGACCCCAAAATTTCTTTCAACATCCGGTCGAATTCCAGCGGAATCAT
>JAITFB010000011.1 GCA_031281695.1 Candidatus Servula neotermitis | reverse complement strand
CGTAACGCAGTTTCTTTTCAGCTAAATTACGAGTTTGCCGTTCAGCTCGTCGGCCAATCGCTTCCAATCTCGCGACCAGCATTTCCGGAGAAAAAGGTGAAGTCAAAACATCGTCAGCTCCCATAGCCAAAGTTTCAATAATTTTGTCGTCTGAAATTTGGTCAGCGACTGCTAAAATTGGGGCTCGTCGAAAGGAGAGTAAAGAATGTTTGCGCACTTTTTTAATGTTGTAAAGTTGACTGTTGCTGGCATTGCGAATGTCAAAAATAACTAACGTGGGAGTTTTCCGAGAGACATGTTTCCAAAATTCCTCCGAAGAATCATAAACCCGAATTCGAGTCACATTGTCTTTCAAAGCTTCATTAATGAACTGCTTCAACATAGGATTGGTGGTTTTAGCGTAAACAATCATGAAAAAACTCCGTTTTTTAACGTAAAACCAAAAATGGAAAACGTAAAACACTGATTGGACAGGCGCACAGGTATGCTCCCCATAACGCGGACGAATCTAACGTCTAACATCTGACCTCTAACATCTACGAACGAAGTGAGTTTCATCCGAACTTCCCTTTAATGTAAGCCCGGGTGCGTTTGTCTTGCGGGTCTTCAAACAATTCATGAGTTTCGCGAACTTCCACCAATTCACCTAACAGGAAAAAAGCAGTGCGATCAGAAATTCGCCGAGCTTGTTGCATATTATGGGTAACAATAATGATCGTATACAGGTCTTTCAGCTCAGTAATAGTATCCTCGATTTTTTCAGTCGCGATGGGATCCAAAGCGCTGGTAGGTTCGTCCATTAGAATTACTTCAGGCTCAATAGCTAAAGCGCGCGCAATGCAAAGTCTTTGTTGTTGACCCCCCGACAAGGCCATAGCGGATTTATTCAACTTGTCTTTCACCTCATCGAATAAGGCCGATTGAATGAGAGCCCGCTCCACAATTTCGTCTAACTGTTTGGAATTAGTCACTCCATGAGTTTTGGGACCAAACACAATATTGTCCCGGATTGACATCGGGAAAGGATTAGGTTTTTGAAACACCATTCCAACTCGCTTACGTAATGAGTTTACGTCAAAATCTCGGTAAATATCCTCCCCATCCAAAGTCACTCGGCCAGTCAATCTAAAACCGTGAATCAAATCATTCATCCGGTTCAAAGATTTCAGCAGAGTTGATTTTCCGCAACCTGATGGTCCGATCAGTGCCGTAATCTGACGGTGGTAAATTTTCAAATTGATCTCTTTCAACGCATGAAAATCACCGTAATAAGCGTTGACTTCGGAAAATTTAATCCGGTCTCCGGATTCCGGTCTAGGCGCTTCCATAATTTTTCCTTTCTAAACGGGCCGACATTAGCCAAGATGCCACGTTAATCACTGCGACCAAAGCCAACAACACCACAGCGGTCGCGTAGGCTTTGTCTATATAAAGTCCTTCGGAAGCTAAAACGTACATATGGACTGAAAGCGTACGCACTGACGAAAACAAACTGGCTGGCAATGCTGCGACGGTTCCGGCCGTGAAAATCAGTGCGGCAGTCTCCCCCATAATTCGGCCAACGCCCAATAACAACCCTGAGACAATGCCGGGGTTGGCAGCTGGCAAAACAATTTGAAAAATGGTTCGCAACCGACCAGCTCCCAAAGCTAATGATCCTTCACGATAGGACGTCGGCACTGCCAATAAAGCTTCTTCGGTAGTGCGCATCACTAAAGGCAAACACATAATGGCCAAAGTCAATGATCCAGCCAGTAAAGAATAGCCCATTTTGAAATAGACTACGAACAACAACATACCGAACAAACCGTAAATAATCGAAGGGATTCCCGCTAAAGTTTCGAAAGCGTAACGAATGCTGACCACTAGTTTGGATTGACTATGCGTGTATTCGGCCAGATAAATGGCAGCGCCGATTCCTAAAATACCAGCAATACTCAAAGCGATAACAGTCATAAGCACAGTATCTACCACCGAGCTGAACAAAGATTGGTTTTCCGAATTATATTGCACCTCAAACAAACTTTGGTTAATAAAAGGTACACCTTTAATCAAAATGAAAATCATCATACCGCCGATCAAGGCCAGGGTCACTACAGTAGCAATCAGTGCCAGAATTTTTAGCGCCATTGCTCTCTTACTAATTGTCTTTGCTGTAGAAACACCTGCACTTGCATTTGTCTGGTTCAACAATTTCATAACGAATTCCTAACTCCTAAAAGGGCGGACACACGGGTACCGCACCCTACAACGCTGGATATTCTAAGGGCGGACACGCGAGTACCGCACCCTACAACGCCGGATATTCTAAGGCCGGACACATGGATACCGCACCCTGCGATGATAATTCTCACTGATAACTCCTTGATTTGTTTTGGATGAAACTGAATAGGAAGTTGATGATTAATATGAATACGAATAGAACTAGAGCGGTGGCGATTAAGGCGTCACGGTGGAGGTCAACAGCGTAGCCCATTTCGAGGACGATGTTGGCAGTCAAAGTGCGCACGCCCATAAAAATGTTGGCTGGCATAACCGCTTGGTTACCAATCACCATCACAACCGCCATAGTTTCGCCAATTGCGCGGCCGATACCTAAAATAATTCCAGCTAAAATTCCAGCTTTGGCAGCTGGTAAAATAATCCAAAAAACTGCACGCTCTTTGGAAGCTCCGACCGCTAAGGCCGCTTCATAATAATCTTGCGGAACCGCTTCAATCGAAGTTTGGGCCACGCTAATCACAATCGGCAAAATCATCATAGCCAACAAAATTGATGCAGTAATAATACCTTTGCCGCTGGTATCGAAAAGTTCTTGAACCCAAGGCACAATAACTACTAGACCGAAAAATCCATAAATGATTGATGGCACGCCAGACGCGATAGTAATCACTGGCTGAATTAGACGTTTGATGGCGCTGGGACAAAAATAAGCTAAGTAAACTGCGGCAAATACTCCGATGGGCACGCCAATCAGAATGGCTCCGCCAGTTACGTAAAAGCTGCCGACGATCATGGGTAAAATACCGTATTGATCTTGATCCGGCAACCATTTAGTTCCAGTTAAAAAATCCCATAAACCAATAGTTTGGATGGCTGGAACTGCGTTGATAATTAAAAACACGCAAACCAAAGCCACGCACAGAATGCTGGTCAGAGCTGCTGACGCGAACACTCTCTGCGCGATTTTTTCTTTGAGGCTGGTGATTCGTGATTGGTGAATAGTTTCGCTAGGGACGAGGGGTTGGGGACTCAGGGTCGGGTTTTCAGAAGACAGATTTGGGTGATTTTCAGATTTTGGGCTGACACTGTTTGGGATAACGATTGATGATTGTGGGTTAGTGATTGGTGTTGGTTGTTGATTGTCAGTGTGAGTGCTGACATTATTTGTAGCACTCACATTGACAGGTACAGGTGCACCTACTAACGAGCGTTTGATAGTATCGCGAGTTGGTGCAGTGTTCATATTTTTGCTCGGCCTGTCTTAGGCGACTTGGCTCCACTCAGTGGTGGTTCCGCCGAAAATGTCTTTGACCTGAGCGAGGCTCAAACCAGCTGTAGGATTGTCCAAA